>JAFZKA010000107.1 GCA_017551925.1 Bacteroidaceae bacterium
GGAAAGATTCGTCGCGTTGAGATACGTGACCGTGATGCCGCAAAAAATTGACATTTTTATACGGTTTTATACGATTGTATGCAAATTATTTAAAAAAATTAATTATATATCAAAATTATTGTTCTAACTTTGCATGCCGCTTTACGCGCCAGGCTTTGTTGTGGGGATATTGTATCCCCTTAAGCCTGATTAAACCGATTGATTAAAATTTATAACGTTCTAATAGGTAATTAAAAAATGAAAAAGAAACTTTTAAGCTATCTGATTTTAGCTTGTTCTATCTGCGGCCTCACTTTTGTAGGTTCTTGCAAGGACTACGAAATTGAAACTCTGCAGGAGGAAATTGACAACCTGAAGGTTGAAACTATTGACGGTACTATTCAGGACCAGATTGATGCTATCAAGCAGGCAATCGGTATGACCGGTACTACTGCAGGTACTCCGGCATCGAGCAGTTACATTGAGAAAATTTACAAACTTCTGGGTGACACCACCAAATTGAAGGAAAACAGCGTAACCAAGAACCTGGATAGCATTTACAAACTTTTGTCAGATGCTTATGCACAGATGAAACTTGATTCAGCTGCTTTGGCAAAGGGCATTGACGGTAAGGTTGACACTGCGGCCTATCAGAATGACCTGGCTGACGTGTATGCAAAAATAAAGAGTGATTCAACTGATCTTGCCAACAAGATTGCCAGCATCGTAACCTGCGCTTGCGGTTGGCCTGACAACCTGTTCATCACACACGTGAACACTCGTCTGGCTGCTGATTCACTCCGTCTGATAAAGGATTCAGTTCGTCTGTTCAAGGATTCAGTAAGCATTGCCAAGATTGAGGTAAGACTGAAATCTGATTCAGTACGTCTGGCACAGCATGACAACCGCCTGAAGAGCGATTCAATCCGCCTTGTAAAAGACTCTTCAGCAATTGTTATTATAAAGGATCAGTTAAAGAAGGATTCAATCCGTCTGTACAATGACTCTGTTGAACTTGCAAAAATAGCCAAGCGTCTGGATCGTGATTCTATCCGTTTGAACGGTGATTCAGTTCGTCTTTACAGAGACTCTGTTGCAATTGATTCTCTTATCAAGGAATTGGCAAAGATTGAAGCAAAACACGCTGACTTTGTAGGTCGTGTTGAATTGCAGGACAGCCTCAAGAACGTTGAAAAGCGTTATAAGAAAGCTGACTCTCTGATTAATGAATCTGTAAAGGCTCTGGCTCAGAGCGTTGACAGCATTAAGGATTCTATCAGAATGATATGGGATTCAATCACTGCTATCAGAACAGATCTCACCACCTTAAATAATAAGGTAATCAAACTGGAGCAGAGAGTTGACACTCTTGAGAACAGAGTTGATACCTTGGAACTCAGAGTTGACAGCCTGATGGATGCTGAGAAGATGCGTATTACCAGTCTCTATATCCAGGGCACTGAGAACAGCGCATTCGGTACATTCGCTTTACCGTTCGGTGTAAGGTCAAATGTTCTTATGGCTTACTACGGTGAGGTTAAGGGAACTGTTCCTGCAGGTGGCGTCAACTTCCCGACACAGGCAAGCAGCCGTATGTGGTTCAAGGAGAACGCATTCACTGATAAGGATAAGGCTATGCTTGCCGCCAGCGGATTCAACCTTGACGCTGACGGTATCAACCTGGCATCAGGTGAGCAGATATTTGGTGATTCATTAGGTAATGCCGGTAAGATTTACTTTACCGTCAATCCTAATGAGGTTGAGATTGACACAACCAAGTATGCATTTACACTCAGAAACAGCAAGGGTGATTCAGTTAAGGTTCGCCTGAACAATATCAAGCCGTCAGAGAGACAGCTCAAGTTCGGATTCAGCACCCGCGCCGGTATGACCTCTGCTAACGGTTTCTGGGAGGCTGATGTTACTATCGATGCCGCCGATGCTCAGTCACTTAAGCCTGCAATCAACAAGGAGGCTCTTGTTGATGTAGCCAAGGAGATGAAGAAAACCCGTGACCTGAGTCTGACCGGTGTTACAACTTCTGTCCTCAAGTCTCTTGACAACGTTCTTGACGCCAACGCCCTGAACGTAGTTTGGACAGACAGCATGGGTAAGCACAGCGTTACCTCTGGTTATGACCTGGCTGTAGCAACTGTAAGTCCTCTCTCATATCACACTCTGCCTGCTCTGATGGACGAGTTTGAGATTACCAAGAAGAGACTCCCGGCTAATCCTATTGACGAGTTGCTCGCTTCAATCGATGTTCCTGAGGTTAAGATCAATATTGATGACATTAAGATGGGTAGCGTTTCATTCAAGATAAATCCTGTTACCTATACCGTTAACACCGGTTTGAGCAATATTGATATCGACATTAATGTATATGATAACAACACTCCTCCTACATTGCTTGGAAGCGGATCTACATCAGTTAATATGACTGATACCAGAACCAAGTTGGAGAGTACTATCACAGCTGTTATCGGTGAAATAAACAATTCTCTGGACGGTGTTGAGGATAGTGTCAAGAAGATGGTTTCAACTATCCAGGATGATATCGCAAGTCAGGTTAACACAATGCTGGATTCAATCCAGAACCAGTTGACCGGTCAGGTTAACAAGATGTTCAATAGCGTCAAGACTCAGATTGGCAGCAACAAGTTTGTCAGCAAGGTCAACAATCTTGCAAACAAGCTCAACAAGGTTCTTGACAACGCCAATGAACTGCTTGAGGTTGCACTGCTCTATGACAAGAACGATGCATTCCATCCGATGAGTGAAACCAAGAGCATTCCTTCAGTTATTGAGGGTGCTACATCAATCGAACTCTGTCCTACATCACTTACAGCAGACATCCTTGCTCCTGCATATAAGAGATTCGTTGCTGTAACCAATGTAATTGATCCTACAAACGGTAAGAATGCTCAGGATGATGGCGGTGCTTATCTGACTGCACTTACAAATGCAAACGGCAACAGCACCAACATGTGCGATGTTATAGACGCCGATGCTTCTGTTACATTCAAGCCCGCAGCCGGTTACATCTATGAGATTGCATATTCTGCAATTGATTACCAAGGCTACATTTCAACCCGTAGGTTCTACGTACACGTAAAGTGAACATTTTAAATTGATGGACAAAATGAAAAAATTAAAAATATTCGCTATAGCCGTACTGTTCTCAGTATGTGCCGTGATGCCTGCTCTGGCTCAAAATGCCGGAGCCGAGGAGCCCGAGTATGAATATGAATTCAACCGTCACTGGTTTGTACAGGGTCAGGGTGGTCTTCAGTACACTTTGGGTGAGATTCCCTTTGCTGACCTGCTCAGCCCGAACGTACAGATTGGTGTAGGTTATGAGTTCAATCCGTGGTTCGCTGCCCGTCTGTCAGTTGATTTCTGGCAGAGCAAGGCTGGCGTTAAGAGAGATGCAAACAACACCTACAAATGGAGTTGGAATTATGTTGCACCTTCTATTGATGCCATGTTTGATATCACAAACTTTGTAAAGGGTTTTGATCCTAACCGTAAGTTCAGCGCAGGTCTGTTCGGCGGTATCGGTTTCAATATCTATGAAAAGGGTAATGTTGAAGACAAGAGGAACGAGTACCTTGCAACATTCCCTGCAGACTGGAATATGAAGGAGCCCATGAAGTACTATGATGAGAAAGGATTTCCTATTGTAGGTCGTCTGGGTGCATTCGCTGACTGGCATATCACTGACAAGTGGGCTTTAGGACTTGAACTTCAGGCCAACTGCCTGACAGACAAGTACAACTCAAAGAAGTCAAGTGATGTCAATCTTGACTGGTATTTCAACGGTCTGATTGGAATCAAGTACTGCTTCGGCAAGACTCATGACAAGAAGCCAAAGGAGAAGATGATTCCGCTGTCAGAGGCTAAGGATTATGCTCCTTGCGATCCTGTTGAGAAGGTTGTTGAGGTTCCTGTTGAGAAGGTTGTTGAGGTTTCAAAGCCTGAACTGTATGAGGAGATCTATTTCTCAATCAACAAGGATAAGGTTTCACAGTCTGAGAAGTACAAGATACGTCGTATCGTTGAGTTCCTGAATGAGAATCCTGAGGCTACCCTCTCAATCGCCGGCCATGCTGACCGTGCTACCGGTACTGCTGATTACAACCAGGCTCTCTCACAGAGACGTGCTGACAACGTAGCCAAGGCTCTTGTTGAGGCTGGTATCAGCGAATCCAGAATCAGCAAGTCTGCTCATGGTTCTGCTGAGAACAAATACGATGGTGAGGACATGAAACTGAACCGTGTCTGCATCTGCGTAGCCAAGTAAGAAACAGTTTTAACCTGTAATAAATGACTTGCCTGTAGTCTGCCTCTCTTGACAGGCTACAGGCAAGTTCTTTTTAAAGGACTGAATGAAAAAATTTCTACTTATCTTATTTTTTGTTGTTCCCGTATTAGCTTTAAGCGCTCAGGACATTCCTGACGGATATTATCGTGTCCACAACAGGAAGACCAAAAGGTATGTATATGTCCGTGACAATACCGGTAAGATTGATTATACTGCCGTAACAGCCGACATGAGCGCAATAGAGTTATGGAAAGGGCATGAAAAGACATATTCTGATCCGGGTTCAATCATCCATCTTAAAAAGATGGGTACTAATCAGATTGGTGCCTATTACGATCTGACAAGTCAGGGAACGGGTGTTCATGAGATAATAAAATATTATGTGAACATCTATAAATCTGGTAGTTACTTTAAGCTTTATGCTGAAGGTAAAACCTTATGCGACAATGAAACCAGTTCAATGGATGCAGGTGCTATGGGCTTTGAGAATAAAGGTGATTACCAGTTGTGGGTAGCCAATATGGTTGATTCCAACTCTGATGAATGGTTCGGCATTACTCCTACGGTATCAGCTGAGGGTAGATTACTTCATCCTTTTTATGCTGACTTTGGTTTCAGTTTTGTTCCTGCCGGCATGAAAGCCTGGTACATAATGGCTGTCGATAAAGAGGGTGCAGTCATTAAAGAGATTACTGACAACGTTATCCCTGCGCGCACTCCTGTTATTATAGAGTGTGTTTCAGAC
>JAFZKA010000108.1 GCA_017551925.1 Bacteroidaceae bacterium
ATAGGTTACGTAAACATATATGAGCTTGATGAGTCCAAAATAACATCGCTGGATTTACTCAAGTTTGACAACACTCCCAATGAGGAGTGGGTTGATTTTGTCCACGCCAACCGCACCGTTCGTGGTTTTACCCACAATCACGACCTTGTATATGGTCCCGTAGCCAATGACAGAGTATATGCGGCTTTCTCTCTCTATGAACAGGGGTTATTAAGTAAGCAGGAACTAATCACTGAACTTAAGACCTATAAATTGGTTGACCAGATGCTGTTCCACACCGAGAAATCTCTTGAGTGTCTAACATTCATAAATGCAGAGGAGGTACATCTATGAGAGCGGAAATAACCCAGGATAATCTCTATCTGATCCTTGCGGGAAAGGTATCGGCAGTAGCTGCATTCATTGCAGATGATGAGCATATCAGTCCGTTGGATGCTCTCACCAAATTCTACGCCTCTAACACATACCGCCGCTTGGAACGCGAAGATACCAAGTTGTGGCATCTAGGTCCAGTTGCTCTATATCAAGAGTATCAGGAGGCTTAATGACACAAACTGTGAAGATAGAGAGGTAGGCAAAGATTGTGGTTTATGAGCAAGAAAAACATTCTATCTGCTATTTGTATGGTGTTAGTATTAGCATCATGCCACAATACGCAGAATAAGGAGCACGTATTCACACCTATGCTGTGTGACAGCATAGACTTTGTGATAGAAGGAATGGTAAGCGACGGTGCAGATTCTCTTTATTTTGACGAGCGTCCATATACGGATACCAAGTCATATTCTATCCAGGATGGACGGTTTAGCATTAAAGTGCGCCAGCCTTTATACAAGTTTGTGCAAATTGAGGATGGAAATGACGGATGGATGTTAGTGATTGTAGATAGCGTGATGAACCGCGTGGTTGTTGATTTCAACACCAACACTGTTGTAGAGGGTTCACCACTCAACAAGCGTTTCAATCACTATCAGCTTATAGAAGACAGTCTTTGGTCGCAACTTAACGAACTTGACAGTGATGAGGGGCCTGAATATGAAGAATTGAATAATCTCATTCTGGAGGCTGAATGGAATTGTATCATGGAAAACATGGATAATATAATACCGGTTTATACTCTTTCATTGTCAGGTCAGTTTCCTATGTTTACTTACGAGCAATTGGCTGAGTGTATGAAGGATGAGTATGAGTTTACGCACCATCCTGAAATGGAAATAGTGTGGAAATTCTACTGGGACATGCAGAAACGTCTGCCCGGGCAGAAATATCACGATATTGAACTGGCCGACACGGCAGGAACGATGCATAAACTATCTGAGTATGTAGGAGAAGGTAACTATGTGCTTATTGATTTCTGGGCATCATGGTGTGGTCCCTGTTTGATGTCAATGCCTATGATGAAGGATCTATACGATACATATTCTGACCGCGGACTACAGATAATAGGTATATCATTTGATGACAACAAAGCCAATTGGATTAGAGCCATTGAACGCGAGAAACTGCCTTGGGTTCATCTGTCTGACCTTAATGGTTGGGAGTCTATAGGGGCCAAGACTTATGGAATAAGAGCAATACCGGAAACGGTATTGATATCTCCTGACGGCAAGATTGTTGCTACCGGACTGCGTGAGGAACTATTGAAGGCTAAGATTGAGGAGATATTCAGCAGATAGTAAAAAACCATTAGAATAAATAATCCAAGCTTTTTCAGATTTCATCCTGGGCGTATAGATAGTCGAACAGCGGAGATTGGTAGTCGCAGTAGTCCTTGGGACTAAAGAAGCGCTCCAGCTCCGCTTTTGCTGTTTCAAGTGAGTCCGATGCGTGGATTATGTTCTCCTGATGGCTTACGCATAGGTCACCGCGTACGGTGCCGGGCAGCGCCTTGCGGCCATTGGTGGCGCCCGCCATTTCACGGACCACACTTACGGCGTCAATGCCCTCCCAGCAGCAAAGCACTACGGGAGCCGCCATCATAGACTTCTCAATAATGGGATAGAACGGTTTTTCCACCATATGCGCATAATGTTTGCGCAGTATGTCCGCATCAAGCTGAACCATCTTCATGGCCACCAGTTTGAGACCTCGTTTTTCAAACCGTGAAATAACCTCACCAATAAGCCCGCGCTGAATAGTGCAGGGCTTCAATATTACAAGTGTTCTTTCCATGCCGCGAAGATAAGCATGTATGTTCATATTTATATCAAAACACAGATATTTCAATAATACTTTTTGTAATGAACAAATATAGTTGTACATTGCGGCATTATCCATTTATCGACTGTTTATGAGAAATTATTTGTTTGCATTATTGACGGCAGTTTTATTGTGCGCGTGTAAAGGTAATAACCAACCTGATGATTCAATGCAGATTACAAAAGATGATGTAATCAATCTGGATGGTACTTTTCAAGACAATTTTCTGGAGAGTTGGGAATATATAATGCTTGATGACAGTAATCCTGACGCTATCATGGCTGGTGTTGACGGGATATTATATGATGATGACATGTTTTTCATCATGTGCGGCAGATACAGTAACAGCAATTCACAGATAAAAGTATATGACCGTAACGGCAAGTACCTTCATGATATAGGCCACATGGGACGGGCACGCAACGAATATCTACGTATCTGTGACTGGGCAATAAACACTCAAAGCAAAGAGATAATTGTATTTGACAATTTTGCCCAAGCCCTGAAACGCTATAACTATGATGGAAATTATCTGGGTGAAAGTCCGATGCCACCAACTGAGGCTAAAAGCGGATTCATAGGCGAAAAATTCATAAAGTGCCAGAGCGATGGGGCTCTGATGTACCAGAGCGGCTGTCTGTGCATAATCCCAACGTATGATTATTTTTATCTCGACCCTGACGGCACGCGTCACTCTCCCCTTGCCAGGACAGATTACAAGGCCTATTGCGAGATGGACCCTTATGAATACATAAAACTGGCAGGCGATATAGGCGGCATTGGTATGACCATGTGTAACAGCAATATATTGTCAGACACCACATATCTGTTGCGTATTCTTGACAATCACATCTACAAGGTAACATCTGACACCGCACAATGTCTGGCAAATATGGCCTTCATACCTGAGATTCCCAAAAAGGTCAAATATAATTTTGACAATGACAATTATGATGAATACAATGGCCGTAGCATTCCCAACCATATCATTGACATGCAGAAATACCTGTACATCTGGTACTATTATGACAACACGTACCTGTATGAGAAATCAACCTCAAAGATGTACAGCATGAGCCACGACTCAACTCATGTTTCACTGCCAGACCAGGGTGCAATGACAATCTGTGACAACACCATAATAGGCTGTGCCGATGATTATTCAATAACACATGCATTACGCCGCATGGACAGCCCGGACTATGACCACCGCTATACCCCCGAGTTGGAGGCCTTTTACCGCAAAGCCAAGGATCACGAAAACCCAATAATAGTCATCGCCCACTACAAATGACACAATAGGGTCGTTTCCCTGTGTCAAAAGTCTGCTTTAACAAACTTTTTGTCTTGTTTTGTTGTCGCTATGTAATTTATTATTTACATTTGCCACATCAATAACCTTTTAAACTATCTGTAATTATGAAGAAGTATCATTTGCTTGACCACAAGTGGCAAAAGATTGGGTTTGGCATTTTTGTTTTAACAGTTGTGCTATGCCTGGTTTATTTATTGAAAATAGTATTCACCTTCTCGCCCACACCTATTGAAGGTGTAGCAGAGAATTATAAGCTTCACCTATTTAATGCAGTTATGCAAAGACCCATAGCTTTGCTGACCTTATTGTCAACGATCGCCTTTGCTCTAATGTCTCTTTCACAGGAGAAACAGGAGGATGAGAGAATAGTTGAAACACGTCATCAGATCCTGCCCAGGATAGTAATACTATACATAATAGTCTTAATTGTCAGATTCATTATTGATTTCTTTCTTATCAGACTGGCAGAACCTTTAACTTATGCAATAGTCTCACGTATAACCGGATTATTTACGGGAGTGACGGCATTCATAGGGTACTATGTGCTGTTTTTCAAATTATCTTTGTGGAAACAAAACAGGGAGTTGAGCGATGAAGAATAACCTTAGAGTTGAGCGCGCCCGCGTGCGTATGACGCAGCAGGAGCTGGCCGATAAGACCGGCGTTACCCGCCAGACCATCGTAGCCATAGAGCAAGGCAAGTTCAATCCATCAACAGTCCTTGCGCTCAAAATGGCACGTGTATTCGGCGTGACCATTGAAGCCCTGTTTGAACTTGAAGACACTGATTAGGCGAACTCTCTGCAAAAGGGCAGGTAGTTATTGCTGGAAGGGCTGTCTATAATTGCAAAGACTATCTTTTTGAAACGGCCCTGGAATTCCGATTCATCCATTACTTCATGGAACAGACGGGCCATCTGGGCTGGCGGTGTGCAGAATGCTCCGCATCCTAAGGCTCCCAGAACAAGGCTGTCGTGACCTTTCAATGCACCTATTCTGAATATCGTGCGTATCTTCTCTTTCAGGATGGGCTTATCGGACTCCGGGATATTACCGTTATCAAGTGAATTGTGTCCGTGTTTGGGATTGTAATTGAGTGATGCAACCGATATTACTGCGGCGCGGAACGGCTCGTCCAGCAAGGCGTAACCTTCATCTTTTGTGGCGCGGAAGAATGTGATATCGGGACTGTAAATACCGCCGTAGGTATTGTCCATGGGATAACGCTCAGCGCGACGCTTTACGCGAACCATATCGGCCAAATCTCCATATCGGCCTCCTGGTAGTGAGAACTGGTAGAGTGAAATTGCAAGATTGCTGCGCCTACATAGTTCCTCCTCCTGAGCGCTGGAGCCCGTAAGCACTCCACCTCCCGGATGATAAAGGCTGGCCATATTGAGCACAGCGGGGTTATACCCCTGCTCTACCAGGTCACGCAGAGCCAGAATGCAATCCTGATTTATCACCTGCACTTTAAAAAGATGCAATTGGGGACTGTCCCCAATTGCATCTTTTATATCAATGCGGGCGGAAAACATCTCTGATTCTTCAACAAACTTTCCGCTAACAGGCAGAGTAACCACACGGTCGCTTTCAGTGCGGTATGCGCCATCACGGAAAATGTCCAGGTTATGTGAAAAAACTTTGGTCAGAAGTGCCCTCTTGGCATCACCGCCATGTGAAACAGAGGCCTTATACCAACCGTTCAACCAGATCTGACTATTCCACTGCTGTGCTCTAAGCATATATCACATGTTACAAAAAAACATTGGCTGTAGGCCGAAAGCTTACAGCCAATGCTTACTATTCAATTGAAATTACTTCTTTTTCTTGTCGTCCTTAACCTCCTCGGCCTGAGCATCCTCAGCCTCTTTCTTCTTGGCAAGATACTCGGGCAGGTTCAGACCGGCCATGTTGAAGAGGTCTGACATTGGGGGAACTGACTTCAAAAGGCCACTCAGGAAATTGGCGGTTGAGCCTTTTCCGTCGGCGCTGTTGCCTGAATCCCAAACAGTCACGTTGTCGAACTTGATACCCTTGATAGCCTCTACCTGAGTCTTTACAAGTTCCGGCATCTTCTCTGACATGAGCAGCATGAATGCCTTTGCAGCATCACCGCCTGCAGCCTGTACCATCTTGTCATAACCGGCAGCCTGCTTGGTCAGGATCTCATAGTAACCCTTAGCCTCAGCCTCCATGCGGGCGAATATGGCATCGGCCTCACCCTTGGCGCTTACGCGGAGTTTCTCAGCCTCAGCCTCGGCGGCTATGATTATACGGTCCTTCTCAACCTGCTGTGCAACCAGGATGTTAGCCTGCTGGGTTGAACGCTCACGCTCAGCACGGGCGTTTTCAGCGTCACGCTCAGCAATGTAAGCATCCTGCAGGGCTTTAGCCTGCTGAACCTTCTCTGCTGTGATAGCCAGACGGTTGGCCTCGGCCTCTTTCTCGCGGCGGAATGCCTCAGAATTGGCAATCTCAACCTTTGCGTTGTTCTCACCCTGTACGGCTACAGCGTTGGCCTGTGATGTACGGATACGGGTCTCCTTGACGGCCTCGGCCTTACCGATTTCACCGTTTCTGTCCTGTTCAGCCACGCTTACCTTAGCCTCGTTGATTGCCTTGGCGGCAGCCTCCTTACCTAAAGCCTGGATATAACCTGACTCATCCTTGATATCGGTTACGTTTACGTTGATAAGACGAAGACCTATCTTCTTCAATTCAACCTCAACGTTCTTGGCAATCTTCTCCAGGAAGGTGTCACGGTCACTGTTGATCTCCTCGATAGACATGGTTGCAATAACCAGACGCAACTGACCGAACAGGATATCACGTGCCAGTTCCTGAATCTCATCGGCGGTGAGTCCCAGCAGACGCTCAGCGGCGTTGTTCATGCTGTCTGGCTCGGTGGATATACCTACTGTGAAACGACAGGGAACGTCAACACGGATGTTCTGACGGCTCAGAGCATTGGTAAGGTTTGCATCTATTGAAATAGGTGTCAGGCTCAAGTAAGCATAGTCCTGAATTACAGGCCATACAAACTTACCGCCACCATGAATACACTTGGCACTTCCGCCACCGGTTTTACCGTAAACTACCAGAATCTTGTCCGACGGACAACGGCGGTACCTGCGGATAATGGTTGCAAACAGAATGAAAAGGAGGACTACTCCTATCACCACTAAAATTGAAATGTTACTTCCGTTCATTTTTTTATTTAAAGTATTAAGTTGTTGATTATCTATCATTTCACCAGCAAAAGGTCATCTCCCAGTACCTCCAGTATCTTAACCTGCCCGCCTGTAGCAATCTCACTGTCACTGTCAGTCACGGCGTCAATCTCATGCACAGAGCCTTTTACGCTCACCTGCACTTTACCGCGGCCTGAACGTGCAGCCGGAATGCGCAGATAAACATCAGCCTTGAGACCAACTGTCTCCTGCATCTTGAAACTGCCGTCATGTGAAAGTTTCATAACCTGACGGAACATGAATACGAACGCCATCACAAAGACCAAGCCCACAGCGATTGCAACCAACTGGAGCAGCCAGCCTTTTTCTATTGAATCAAACAGCAACGCACCTGCCCATCCGTATCCAAGCAGGAAATTGATAAGGTTGCGGAATGAGAATACGCCACTCAGGGAGCCGTCCTCCATGGAATCAACGGCACCGTCCATAGGACCGGCATCGACATCGGCATCAGTACCCAGCCCGATGAAAGTCATTATAGTCTGGATAATGAATACAATTGACGCACAGCATGCCACAGTCCAAAAAAACTTCTGCATCGGCTCAAGGGAATTGAAAAAATCCATCATAGTTTAGAACAATTATTGGTTAATAAAACAGTTTATGGTCTTAAACTCAGGACCACTTTTCTACAAAAATAGTGATTCCTGCGGAATAATGGCTATCCTCTAAGAAAAAAAACTAACTTTGCGTGGTTTTACTGTCAAATATGCATTATGGAATTACCGATGTATGACACGCTGTTGAGCCTGCCTCTTTTTCAAGGCATGAGCCAGGCTGATTTCAACAGTCTGCTGCAGAAAATTCGTCTGGACTTTGTCCGGTATGAAGCTGGCAGTGTCATCATCAACTCAGGTGACAGATGCAGCAGCCTTGCATTCCTGATAAACGGTACTGTTGAGAGTTCCAGACAGGGCATGAACGGACAGTTCACCTTTATGGAACAGATTGACGCCCCATACCTGATTGAACCGTATTCCATGTTCGGGCGGGTCGGTTCTTACCAACGCACCTACACTGCCGTAACCCCCTGCAGTTTTCTTATGGTTGACAAGCAGTACATTTACACGGAATTGGGCAAATACAATATCTGTCGCATGAACCTGCTCAACATTCTGAGCGGCAGGGTGCAGCAATTGAACAGCCATATCTGGAGCCTTGACGGCATGAGCCTCAGGGAACGCATCATACGTTTCATCAAAGGATTATCCGATATACAGAGCGGGCAGAAACAACTCGCCATAAAGATGAATGACCTGGCAACCCTGATGGATGCCACAAGACTGAATGTTTCAAAGGAACTGAATAATATGGAGGCTGATGGAAAAATATCACTTCGCCGCAAAGAGATTCTGATTCCTGCACTTGAAGATCTGACCTGACTATGACCGAAGCCAAAAAAGCGGCACTGGATTGCCGATACGCAAGAATGGCCCTGATATGGGCTGAGAACTCCTACTGCGTTCGCCGCAAGGTAGGTGCTCTCGTTGTAAAAGACAACATGATAATATCCGACGGATACAACGGAACTCCCACCGGATTTGAAAATATATGTGAGGATGAAAACAACGTTTCAAAGCCTTATGTACTTCACGCCGAGGCCAATGCCATAACAAAACTGGCACGCTCGTCAAACAGCAGTGAAGGCGCCACGCTTTACGTTACGGCATCACCGTGTATAGAGTGTGCCAAACTGATAATCCAATCCGGAATCAAACGTGTCATTTATACTGAGAAATACCGTCTGACTGACGGTATCGACCTGTTGGAGCGTGCCGGAATAGAGGTTAAATTTTTAGAACTGAGCAAAGAGCAATGAAAATTCTCAAAAAGATACTTATAGGCCTTTTTTTACTGATCATAGGCTTTTTCATAGGCAGCCACGCTGTCATAACACTAATCAAGAAACAGAGACCCGGCCACGAATACAGGATAGGCAGCGTAGGAGTCTCCAAGATACAGGCGCTTATCAATGCACTTGACAAGAAATATGTTGATTCAGTCAACATGGATTCCATAATAGACTGTGCGCTCCCCCTTATCCTTGAAGAACTGGACCCCCACTCCGCATACTATCCTGCCGAGGAGACCCAGGAGAGCAATGACGAACTGCACGGCAGTTTCTCAGGCATAGGCATTCAGTTCTCCATGCAGGACGACACGGTCCGCGTAAACAGCGTCATACACGGAGGTCCGTCAGAAAAAGTAGGCATCCTGGCCGGTGACCGCATTGTATTCATAAACGACTCCGTATTTGCCGGCAAAAAAATTCCCAGCAATGAGATTGTCAAGAACCTGAAAGGTCCCAAAGGCACCACGGTAAAAGTGGGAATAATGCGTACCGATGAGCCCGGCATTATTGATTTCAATATTGTTCGCGGTGACATTCCGGTCAAGAGCGTTGACGCCGCCTATATGATTTCACCCCAGGACGGCATAGGATACATCATGATAAACAAGTTTGGCGAGACCACATTTACCGAGATGATAACCAGCCTGGCCGAACTCAGCAGCAAAGGCATGAAAAAACTGATCATAGACCTGCGCGGCAACAGCGGAGGCTATCTGGGCGCAGCCATTCAGATGGCAAATGAGTTCCTTCCCAAGAATGACCTTATAGTATATACCCAGGGAGCCCACAGTCCCATTGCCAAACAGTATGCAAACGGGCACGGCCACTACACATCCATCCCGCTTGTGGTTATGATTGACGAATCGTCGGCATCGGCCGCAGAGATATTTACCGGTGCCATTCAGGATAATGACCGCGGTACGATAGTAGGACGCCGTTCATTCGGTAAAGGTCTGGTACAGGAACCCATAGAATTCTCTGACGGTTCAAGCATGCGTATCACCATTGCCCGATATTACACCCCTTCGGGCCGCTGCATCCAGAAACCGTACGGCGAGTCCGATGAAGACTACGCCATGGATCTGCTCAAGCGTTATGAGCACGGAGAGTTCTTCAGCGCTGACAGCATCAAACTTGATGAGAGTGAGGTTTACACCACTAAGGGCGGACGCAAGGTATATGGCGGCGGTGGTATCATGCCCGATATCTTTGTTGCACAGGACACCACCGGAAACTCCAAATACTACTCTGATGTGGTACGCAAGAGCCTTGTCAACAAATTCTCATTCAAGTATGTTGACAGCAACAGGAGCACATTCGCAGACCTCAAGACATACTCCGATATAGAGGATTATCTGGACAAAAAGAATGTTCTGAACAGATTCTATGAGTTTGCAGCCAAGAACGGCATCAAGAGAGACAACACCCTGAACGGCCAGGCGTTAAAGCAGATGCGCATTGCACTTTACGGCAACATAATATATGACGCACTGGACATGGAGGATTATATCGCCTTCATCAACCTCACTGATCCGGCCGTGCTGAAATCAATAGAAGCCCTGAAAAAGTAACCCGATAAGGATATTTTACCGCAAAACAATCTGTGTTATGACCTGGGCGCCCACATGAGAGTTCAGGCGTGACACCAGTTCCGTACGGCGCATCATCAGTTCATTACGCATTGCCGCCGATGACACGGTAACAAAAAGGACCTGATTGTAGATTTTGAGTTCCTTGGTATATTTTGAAACGGCCGGTCCAAGCACTGTTCCCCACGCCTGAATCAGCCTATGTTCATTAAGAGGTGTCTCCAGCCCCGTCTCGCGCAGGTATTGGAGAATTACACCACCCACATTTTCAGCGTTGTTTTTCTTCATATCACATTTCCGTCCTCAACCGTAAACACCTTATACTCACATCCGGCATCGGCAAGTATGCCGTCTATATGATTGCGGTCAACATCAGTTATGAATACCTGACCGAATTTGTCATTGTCTGACACCAAAGATATGATACGCCCCACCCTGACGGCATCAAGACGATCAAAGATATCATCAAGAAGCAGTATCGGGCTCTTGTTGCATGTCTCTTTCAGCAAACGGTACTGAGCAAGTTTGAGAGCCACAAGATAACTCTTGTTCTGTCCTTGTGAACCCTCGCGGCGAATGGGATAACCGTCAAGATTCATCTGCAGTTCATCCTTGTGAATTCCGTGAAGCGAATAGCCTGCACTCCTGTCAAGACTGCGCCCATCTTCAAACTGAGCAAGCAGATCGCCGCGTTCAGCATGTGATGAATATGACAGGGACACCTGCTCTGACGAATCTCCTATCAGAGAATACATTTCACTGAAATACGGAACCAGTTTATCAGTCAGCACCCTGCGTTTCTCATAAATCCTGACACCGGCATCGGCCATAATCTGTTCCCACATCAGGAACAGTTCCCTGTCCGGTTCACGTTCCATTTTGAGTAACACATTACGTTGCTGAAGCGCCTTGTTATATGAGATAAGCAGTTTAAGATACTCGGTATCATACTGTGAGATAATGATATCCATAAATCTGCGGCGCTCATCGCTTCCGCCTGAAATCAGTTCCGTATCCTGGGGTGAGACCATAACCAGCGGTATGTAACCTATGTGGTCCGAAAAGCGCTGATACTCCTTGCCGTCACGTTTGAACTGTTTATGCCCCTTCAGTCTGGACAGACAGCCAATGACAGACTTACTGCCATCAGGAAGTATAAACGTGCCCTGCAACTGGTAGCAGTCCGCACCATGCCTTACCATCTGCTGGTCTGTCAGACTGATTGCACTCTTGCAGAAAGACAGGCAATAGACAGCATCAAGCAAATTGGTTTTGCCCATGCCGTTCTTACCCACAAAACAGTTCAGTCCTGCCGAGAAATCCAGATCAGCCTGAATAATGTTCCTGTAATCCTGCACAAACAGATGTTCCAGCCTCATTGAAGTATATGGTCAGAGTTTCTAGTCTGCGAATTTACTTTTCTTTTCTGTACATCAGTTCTTTTTTACTTCAAATTGTATTCACATAGCAAAAAAATAACTATTTTTGCACCCGCTAATAAAAATCGAAATGGCAAAGAAATCAGTTAAACCCGCTCCACAGCAGGAACAGAAGAGCCTTGAAGAGGCTTTAACCAAGTCAGAACAATTTTTTGAGAACAACAAGAAGACTATCTTCGGCGCTCTCATAGCAATTATAGTTATCATTGCCGGCGGTATGATTTATAACGCCAAGGTTGTAGTTCCGCGCCAGCTCAAGGCCGCTGAGGCTCTCTATCCAGGTGAGACATACTTTGTAAACGGAGACTATCAGACCGCACTTGACGGTGATGCATACGGATATGACGGTTTTGAGGCTATCGCAAAACAGTACGGCAGCACCAAGGCCGGCAAACTTGCAAACCTTTATGCAGGTCTCTGCTGCGCACAGCTTGACAGCATGGAGGTAGCAGAGAAATATCTGTCCAAGTTCAACGGCAATGACCGCATGGTCAGCCCTGCCGCTCTTGGCGCACTTGCAAACTGCTATGCAACATCAGGTCAGAACAGCAAAGCCGCTACAACATTTGAAAAGGCAGCCAAGAAAGCAAACAACAACCTGCTTTCACCTTATTACTATTTCCAGGCAGCCCTGATATATGAGTCACTTGACAAGCCGGCTCAGGCTCTCAAACTCTACAAGCAGATCAAGCAAAACTATCCTGAATCCGTTGAGGGTAAGGAAGCAGACAAGTATATCGCCCGTCTTTCAAGCAAGTAATTGCAGACTGGCTGAGGGGTGAATTCCAGAGTGGCCAAATGGGGCAGACTGTAAATCTGCTGTCTCTCGACTTCGGTGGTTCGAATCCATCTTCACCCACAAATTAAGGCGTCCAAACGGGCGCCTTAATTTGTGAGTGGAGATGGATTCAGATGGCCTCCTTTTATAAAAAAATGGCACCCAAAAGGATGCCATTTTCTCTGAATCAACGCTGATCACAAGGTGGTATTTCTGACCGGTGCGAATGACGGCTGGTCAGTTACGACATTATGGATATCATCAAATTCACCCATAACTTTTTGTGTAACCTTTAGCGTCAACTTATCACCATTCTCACATGTGACGACAACCTGAGTTGAACGTATGTTTGCAGTTGTATTCTGATAGCATACCACTTTAAGTTGATATTTATCCGGAACTGTATCCTGCACCTCAACTTCAAGCCACTCAGCATCACATTTGATTGATTTTATGCTCGATGAGAAATCAGGTATTGCGATAACCGTGTCAGCATTGCTGTATCCGTTCAGAACTATCTCACGTTCAAGCAACTTGATCTCAATTAAGCCTGCCTTTTCGGCTGCTTTTTCAGCATCTTTCTGATCACAACTCATAAATGACAGCAAGGCCAAGCAAGCAACAATATATAAACCTTTTATCTTCATAATCATTCTATTTTAAATGTTACTCTATTTGTACCGGTGATCTGTTATTTGTCAATGATTATCACCTTTGTTCCGTTGGTTATTGAAATGGTACCACCCAAAGGAGCATAGAGATTTCGTCCGTTCAAATCATAATATACAGGTTCGGTATCATCACCATCGGCCTTTACGCTTAATGCTTCAGTAACATCATCACCTGACATGCTGAAACCTACTGCAGCCTTGGTTCCGAATCGTGCAGGAACAGCCAACCATGCCTTATGTGCCTCAATATTGAAAGCACCACCGTTGGGAGCGCCCCAATACCAACCTGGAACGCCGCTCAGATCTGTACCGGACGGACCGTATGACAACTTATAGAAATAACTGTTTCCATAACTGTAAGTCAGGCATTCAGTATCACTGCCATACAACAGATTGCCTCCCATATACTCTAATGATAAGTCAGATAACCGCAACTTGAATGAACCGGCTTTCTTGTTATCGCTCACAAGAATCACCGGTACGCCAGCCGGAATAATATCAGACTCTGAGCCGTAAGCAATTGTTTCATAAACAAGTTTATCATCAGCAATACCGCTTACAACCATTGCAGAAAGTCCCTGAGGCAGAGTATATGCTCCATCAGAATAGTAGAATGTTGCATAGCCGGCCTCATTCACACTGACCTCAATCTCATCGGCCGGATAAGTCTTTGTATCAACCTCAATATGCTTGAAATACTTCCAACCGTCAGCCGTACGATATGTTTCTACCGCACCCTCTGGTACATATAAGGTTGCATCGTTGAACACATTCTCAGTAAACGGCCCTGCAAAAGATTCAGCAGACAAATTGTCATCTAATGGTTCAAGGAATATTCTGTCTAATATCATTGAGTTGGAATATAAACGTGGATCATAACCTCCGACATTAAAAATAAATTTCACCAATTGAAAATCAGATTGTATCTCAATGCAGTCAGCAAACACTACACGTTCGTATTCTGAATATGTTGAAGTTGAAAAACTGTTCTCTATAAAGAATGGAGGTTCATCAATTTCAGCATAAGGTTCAACTAACGAAATAGTTCTTCCTTCTTTATTAATAGCCTTAATCTCAGGAACAAACAAAACAGGTCTTCTGACACTTAAATTTGGCAGTATTCCGATGCTCACTTTATATTTTCCGGCTGGAATATCTTTTTTGGATAACGATATTTTCCACTGCGTTCTACCATTCTTGTCACTTAAAGCAGCAACAGTCCTTCCAAGTTCGTTATTATAACTGGTAACAATATTCATATCCGAATTGTCTCTTACAATATCATTGTACTCACCCACCATGATTGTTTGTGGAGAGTCGGACATACGCATCTTACCGGGCAGAGAGTTGCGCGTTGTTACGCTTTCAATGTTTTTACAATCCCAGAATGCATAACGCCCAATCTCTGGCGAACCTTCAATGATTACTTCCTTAAGAGAATCACAACCTTCAAATGCTCTTTCACCGATACTTTCCACGCTTGCCGGAATATAAACTGAACTGAGTTTTCTACTGAATTTAAATGCAGATCCAGCTATAGCATCAGTCGTTTTTGGTATTCTATATCCACCTATTCGACCAGCCGGATATGACAACAGTTCATTGCCGTTTATATTGAACAACACGCCATCATTTGACATAAAATGCCTGTTGCCGTTATCTACAGTAATGTCTGAGACATTATTACAGATAATGATCTCCAACGGATCATATCTGGGGTTACTGCGGTCTACTTGTATTGAATATGGGCTGAAACCAAACGCAGCAGAATCAATAAAAATAACATTCTCAGATAAAATAACATTTTCAACCAAGCCAGTCAAAAAAGTTGAAAACGTTCTTATTGAATCATCCAAGACAGTAATGCTCCTGACCGGATTCATCTTGTACAGATTATAATCCATTGGCGATTCCTCAAACAATTCGATTCCAGTAAGTTGGCGAATACAAAACCTGAACAGTTTTGTATCCTTGAAAGAGACTGAAACTGATTTCAAATTATAACATCCTGCAAATACTGCACTTGGATATTTATCGTTATATTCCCGATAAGCATCAACATAATCACATTCATAAATTGCCTTTACCGTTTTAGGTATTACAGCACTCTCCAGATAATTTAAGCCCAAGAAAGCGTTTGCCGGAATAGTATCCCAACTAAACTCATAGTTGTAACCTCCGCCCTTGGGGCCAGTTGTCTTCAATGACTCACAACCATAAAAAACATCCCCGTCAATCTTGGTGACAGTTGAAGGCATTGACAAATATGACAAAGAATAACACCCCGCAAATGCAAGATCCTCAATTGTTGTAACTCCTTCTGGTATTATCAACGATTTCAATGAACGACAGTACATAAACGCTCTGGAGCCAATACTATCGACACTTGAAGGAATCTCAACTGTAGTTAGTGTATCACATCCATAGAACAAACCTGTTCCTATACTCTTTATACCCTGTGGTATCTTTACAGACAACAGGTTGATACATTGCTGAAAAGCGAAACTGCCAATATTGTCCAAACTTGAAGGTAATGTAATTGTTTTTAGACCAACACAACCGGAAAAAGCAGAACTGCCAATAGACTTTACGCCAGATGGAATAATGATAGAAGACAATCCGTGCAAGTCAGAGAATGCATTGGTTTCGATTTCCGTTACGCCTTCAGGAACTGTTGATCTGTTACTGCCTGCAATGAGTTTACCAGTACTTTTCTCAATAATAGCATTGCAATCACCACGACTGTCATAAAATAAATTCTTTGAATCAACAGACAATGAAGTAAGAGAGTAACAACCGTTTGTTATTCCCAAACCAATTTGGTTTACATTTGCCGGTATTACCAATGATGTCAAGGAATCACAACCTAAGAAAGCGTGATTTGCTATGCTTAACAGACTTGAGGGTAATGATATAGTCTTTGGTCCTCCACAATAAGAAAATGCACCGCTTTCAATACATGTTACACCTTCAGGGATAGTGGTAGTCTTACATCCTACCAACAACTTATTTGTTGCAGTTTCAATTATTGCATTACAGTTACTCCTGCTGTCAAATACCGGATTACCTGGTTCAACTACAATTGATTCCAACTCATCACATTGAGCAAAATCCCATAAATCCAAGCTTGTTACAGAATCACCCAACACAAGCGTCTTAAGTGAAGGGCCCAAAGATCTTAAAGCAGCTCTTTTTGCATTATTTGAATTCAAATACAATGTCTCAATACCATCACAACCTATAAAAGCATCGTAACCCATATTCTCCACTCCATGTGGAATTATCATTGAGGTTAAGCTTTCACAGTAAGCAAATGCATAATTACCAATGCCTTTAATATTTGATGAATATTTAATTGACTTTAGATTTCTACAGCCTGAAAATGCCCATGATTCAATATAAGTAACGGAATCGCCCAAAACGACATCCCTTAGGAACATTTTTGAGTAGTTTGTAACTAATGATGGAGGATAGACTGAATTCCAGTTTAAGGTCTCAATGTTTTCACAATCCAAGAAAGTCCAATTACCTATTTCTTTGATACTTTCAGTGACTGTCAATGATGTCAAGCCTCTGGTCCCATAGAAAGCGCATTCGCCCAATATCGGCACACTTGATGGTATTACAGTATTCTTGCAACCTGCAACCAGTGTATTGGTTGCAGTTTCTATCACTGCATTACAATTATCACGGCTGTCATAAACAGGGTTATCAGAATCAACAGTTATAGAGACCAAATTGTCACATCCATAGAAAGCGCCAGCCGGAACTTGTCTTATACTGGCTGGTATTCTTATTGAAGTCAACTGTTTGCTGCCCTTAAAAGCCAAATCGCCAATAGCGGCAACAGAATATTCAACACCTCCTTGTGAAATCGTTGACGGAATGGATATCTCTCCTTTATAATAATCCATATCACCCATTGTGGACACTACAGCAATCAAATCACTTTCGTTACCGCCATATGTATCTGGCATCAAACGATAATAGAAACCACCAACGTTGAATATTTGAGATTGGGCCGATAATCCGACAAATGCAATTATCAACACCATAAATGATAATATTATCCTTTTCATAATGATTGTATTCTTTTTTGTGTTAAACAACGGATTAATGTTTGTCCTCAGGACCATTCTCACCAGAGTAAACAGAATAAGGAACAATCTCTATAAAGTTGAAAGCGAAAACCGCTTCATCCATACCAACCTGCCTTAAACGCAAATAGTAATCTTTATCAGATTTCATATATTGTTCGCTGATTATTTTGCGATAACAGCCCATATCATCGCGAAGAGGACTACTGGTTCCATATGAATCTGGAGCTTTCAAATATCCTCTTTTATGCAACAACTTATCATTTGCATAAATAGAATCCTGTTTCTGACTTTCTGAAACATCATAACCATAGTTATCGTCGCGAACCCCTCCAATTAGAGGGTCTTCCAAAGACAAATGACAATCAACAGGTGTGCCGCAAGGAACAAAATCTCCATCTTCATTACGGGTATAGAAAAGCACTGTGCCACGCGGGTTCCAACTTGACCATGCCATTGAATTATTCCATATTCTTATCTCATATAGTCCGTCTGAAGGAACAGCAGGCAAGCGGAAAATAATATCAAATGGACCTATTATACTTAATTCATCACCATAGTAAGTACCGAAACTTGCGTCCCGATATCTGACAAAAAAATTGATCGGCCCATCATTCCACTCAATGTTTTTGCAAAATCCAGGACGGAAAGAATAAACCATTCTGTTAAGGTATTGATTTCCTCCATTGGCCGGATCTCCATTGAGACGACCACGTGCACCGCTATTTATAAAATCAGGTGACAGTGTACAGGCCATAATTCTCATTCTGGTATTAAGAATATTGTTACGGGTTTGCGAATCATACAATAGCGGTTTCTCTATGTAATAATAGCCACCATTGATACAACTATTGTAATCTTTTGATATTAAAATACCCTCGGCTTCTAAGCCGGTCTTTATTGTTCCCTTACGATTAATAAAGATTCCAAGAGGTTTCTCACTTACTTCATACGGTGTACTTATACGCATAACTGAATGCGGAAGAAGGGTTTCAAAAAAATCTTCTACATCAAATTCATCCAAGTATTTCCTATTCTTGATTATTCGCGTCTGGCTTGTATTGAACTGATCATATGGAAGCCAAAATGGCAGAATATGGTATGACAATAACTTATTGAGAGAACTGGCCCTATCAACATCCTCCAATCCAGCTCCTTCAGGATAAACAGACTTGGCATAATCACGCAAATCATCAAGATTACGTATTCCATAACTTGAAAGAACAGAATCTGTTACTACAAAAAATGTATATTTGAACTCTCTTCTTTCAGGATATGCAATGTAATCAGTTTCATAGGCGCTACTATATGCGTGTACTCCGGAATAATGGTCTCGAAGAGCCTGAACAGTCCATTCGTATTCAATTTCCGGATAATTGGGGTCAATATACTGCTCCAGAGTATCCTTGAGATGCGTAGCAACAAGTGCATTATAAAAGATTGACACCTTCGGATTACTCCGCAAAAGTTCTGGTAGAAAAACGCCATTTTCAACCAAATTGTCATTCGGTTGTTCTTGTGCTGACACTATTGCAGGCGTTATAGCCAACAATAAAGAGAAAACAATGGATACAATTCTCATAACGAATTAGTCCTTTTAATATCTTCGCCAGGCTCAAGGCGAATACAAAAACAAAAAAGAAAGCGTGAGCCCAAACACTTTCTCATAAGCATCTTTCCAGCGCCATGAAGCGCGCAATCATTCAATTGACAAATATATACCATTTTAAATAAAATCGCTAATTTTGCCAAGAAAATGATACCACGCATAAAACCTGTAGAGTAGAACAAATAGCAAAAAACAAATATGAAGATTACAATCATCGGCGCCGGAAATATGGGTGGCGCAATTGCAAGAGGATTTGCCGCAAAGAAGGTATTTGCAGCAAAGGATATAACCTGCTGTGACCGTAGTGATGCAACACTTGAGACTCTTAAAAAAGATGTCCCTGGCATTGGTATCTCCAAGGATAATGCTCAGGCCGTCAAGGGTGCTGACATAGTCCTGTTTGCTGTAAAGCCCTGGATTCTGCCTTCGGCTGTAGAAGAGGTTAAGGATTCTCTTGATTACAAGAAACAACTCATCATATCAATTGCAGCAGGCGTTGGTACTGAAAAACTTGCCGACATATTCAGCAAAGACGGTTCACAGCCCCAGACAATCTATCTCATACCCAACATTGCAGTTGAGGTGGGTGCCGGCGTTTTCTTCTACTGCACAGCCAATGCAAGCAAAAAGAGCCTTGACCTGGTGCAGAAACTCTTTGGACAGGTAGGTTTTGCCAAGCAGGTTGAAGAGAAGCAGATGACCGCAGGAACCGCTCTTGCATCATGCGGCATAGCGTATGTATTCCGATATATCCGCGCCAACGTTGAGGGTGGTGTTGAGATGGGATTCTATCCCAAAGATGCTCAGGAGATTGTATTGGGCACCATAAAGGGCGCAGTTGAACTGCTCCTGGCACACGGATCTCATCCCGAGCAGGAGGTTGACAAGGTAACCACTCCCGGCGGTATCACCATAAAAGGCCTGAACGCCATGGAGGAGGCCGGATTCACCAACGCAGTTATCAAGGGTCTTAAGGCTGGAAAATAATGAAACTGGTCTATTTTCACGGTTTCATGTCATCTGGAGCCAGTGGCACGGTTGAGAGCCTTCGCCACATGCTTCCAGAACTTGAGGTATGTGCTCCCGATATTCCCGTTGACCCTGTTGAGGCTCTTCCGTACCTGCGCCAATACGTTGAGGAACAGAAACCCGATATAATAGTAGGTACCTCAATGGGGGCGATGTATGCCCAGCAGATGTTCGGCTACAAGAAGATCTGTGTGAATCCGTCATTCAACATGTCAACCATGTCAAAGGTCATGAAGGCCAATACCACCTACCCTTTTCAGAACGGACGCAAGGATGGAGCCAAGACCTTCAAGATAACCGGGCAGATTGTCAAGAACTTCAACATGATGGAGCGCCAGCAGTTCAAGGGCATAACTGATTTTGACCGCGAGAACACCTACGGGCTGTTCGGCATGCATGACACTACGGTCAACTGCTATGACCTGTTCAAGAAATACTACGCCAATGCCCTGCGCTTTGACGGCGAGCATCGCCTGAACGACAAATCCCTGAAAACCGCCGTCGTTCCCCTGATCAAACAGATACTAAAAATGACACAATAGGGACTGAAGTGACCCCAAAAAGTTGGACGATTTATTAAACATTTATCTGGTAAAGAGTTCGGTATTGCACCGGACTCTTTCCTTTTAATCTCAACTTGATTCGGTCGTTATTGTAGTACTTAATATAGGCTTTAAGCTCTTTTAC
>JAFZKA010000109.1 GCA_017551925.1 Bacteroidaceae bacterium
ACACCGCCATTGCTGAGCCTGTAAACGATACCACATACACATTCACTGGTTTGAATTATTCAACAACATACAATGTTCGCGTAAAAGTGAATTGCACAGAAGGCTCTGGTGTCTCCTATCCTACCGAACCAGTGAACTTCACAACTAATGTACAGTTCCCTGCTCCAACTAACTTTGAGACAAGCAATCTTACCCATAACAGCGTTACCCTCGCTTGGACTGCCGGCTACACCAACCAGACAGCATGGAAGGTGCAATACAAGAAGAGTTCAGATTCATGGACTGATGCAGCAACGATAGTGAACGCTCCAACAATCGACATCACTGAACTTGTAGCAAACACAGCTTACGATGTTAGAATATACGGCGGTATCGGTGAGAATTTCGGTACTGACTATCTGTCGGGCGACTTCACCACAAAGAATCCTAATGCAGCTCCAACCGACTTTGTTGTCAGTAACCTAACAGCAAGTTCCGCAACAATCAGTTGGACACCAGGTTATACCACACAAGATCATTGGACTGTTGAATACAAGAAGAGCTCTGAAGAATGGGATGCAGCAACAACAGAAAATGCGACCAGCCCAACTATCAATCTTGATAACCTTGATGGATTAACCACATACAATGTAAGAATATACTACGTTGAGGATTACAAGCTTATTGGCAACTTTACCACAGCGGCTGGATTACCATTTACGCAAGCTTTTGCATCATCTTCTATCCCAGCCAATTGGGAACAGAAATCTGGAGTACTTGCTAATGTTTTAGCTGGCACAGAATCATTATCTTCCGGATCTGGTTGGTACTTCGGAACCTCTAATAGTGTTTTCAACAGTCATGCTTATACAAACGTTTATGGATCATCTTGCAAAAGATGGCTTGTTACCCCTAATATCGTATTAGGCAATAATGATTGTTCGCTTAAGTTTATGGTTGCTTTTACAAAATATTCAGGCGACCAACAACAGCAAACATCAATTGGTGATAATGACATGTTTGCTGTAGTGCTTTCAGCTGACAACGGCAACAGTTGGACTTTATTAGACTCTTGGGATAAAGATGGTACTAATAAGCTCAGCGATCTCTCTTATACAGACGGAGACAATATTACCATCGATCTTAGTACATACAAAAATCAAACTATTAAGATAGCATTCTATGCACAAGCAACAGACACAGACCATGATAGTAACCTTCATATTGACGATGTTGAGGTTGACATTAACCAAGACTGCGACAAACCAGTTCTTACTCTCGATGATAAGACAGATACAACAGCCGACTTCAGCTGGACTGACGGCGATGGCACCACAACTTGGACTTTGAACTACAAGAAAACCGCAGATGAAGATTGGACTGCTGTAAACGCTATCGCTACAAACTCATATCAAATTCCTAATCTCGAAGCAGAAACAAGCTACGATGTTAGAGTTTTGGCAAGCTGCAATATCTATTGGAGTAATACTGTTACATTTGAAACTGCCAGCGCATGCGAAACACCTGACGGTCTCGCAGCAAGCAATGTTACTGCAAGTTCAGCCAGTATTTCTTGGAACACTTATGGTCAAACCGTATTTAATTTGCGTTACGGTACTGATGGTGAAAACTGGACTGTTAAAAATAGCGTTTCAACACCTTGTTCTTTGACAGATCTTTCTGGAGCCAAGGTTTACAAAGTACAGGTGCAGGCCGCTTGCAACACAGAAGTTTGGTCAACAACACTTGAATTCCAGACTCCATTCGAGGTTACCGAGATCAGTACTTTCTTTGAAGACTTTGAAGGTTATACAGGTGCAACCTATAGCGCAACAGGTGTAGTCCCAGACTGCTGGTCAAGCTACAAAGGTGGCGCATACTACTATCCTCATATTATTAGCCAAGGTACATATAATTACGCTACATCTGGCAATGTATTAGCACTATCCGGTGGCAGTTATTCTCCTTATTATTCTTATGTGGCTTTACCATTATTCTCAAATGATTTGGATGAATTGCAAATCACATTCAAGTGGGCAACATATTCAGAGAGTTATGGAACTTTAGCGTTGGGTTACATAAAAGAGACAGATAACGGCCAATTCAATACTTTCACAGTAATTAAATCATATAGTGCTAGTACAAGTAGTTACCGAGCACTCATTCAAGCTGACGCTGTTTATTTGAATGAATTACCAGCCGACGCTTACCGTTTGGCATTCAGATGGTATGGCTCTACCTCATCATATTACTTCTGTAACATCGACGATGTGGAAGTGTCATTGATCCCATCATGCTGGCCTGTAACGCTTGGTGAAAACACAACTGCAGCACATACTGCAACATTGAATTGGACAGCAGGACACGATGAAACTGCATGGAACATCAGATGGAGAGAAGAAGGCTCAACCGGAGCATATTCAACAGCCACAGCAACTACTACAACATACACCATCACTTCTGGGCTTCAAGCCAACACCACCTACGAATATGGTGTTCAAGCCGATTGCGGTAACGATGATGAAAGCGAATGGGTAAGCGACACCTTCACAACAAAGTGCGATGCAACCAATGTTGACAAAGAACATCCGTTCTTTGAAGGATTTGAAGGAGACGTCTTCCCGCCTGATTGCTGGACTCGTGGAAACACATACAGCTCTGGTACTACAGATTATTGGAATTCTAGCACAGCTCACCCATACAATAATAGTAGCAAGAGTGCCTATAGTTATTACTATGGACCAATTGAATTGTACACACCAGCATTGAATATAACCGGTAATGCAAATGCAGCATACCTCACATTCTGGTCATATAACACCTATCCATCTTCCTATGACAAGAACTCTGTATTGATTTCAGTTGATGGAGCGGCATTTACCCAGATTTGGTCACCTGATTCAGTATCACAAAGCTGGGTGCCGACAACTATTGATCTCACAAGTTACATTGGTCATGATATTGTCATTGGATTTAAATATGAAGGCAATAATGCCCACGGTTGGTATCTCGATGATGTAGCTGTTACAGTTTATGACATTGTATTTCCAAGTGAAGGTACCTGGGCAAGCACCAACTTCGAGCCTGCAGGCGCTCCTACAACCAGCGACGATGTCATTATCCAAGCAAACGTCACTGTTACTAATGGCACAAATGCTGAGGCAAACAACATCAACATTCAACCAGGTGCTGTTATCACAGTCGAATCTGGCGCAACACTCACAATAGCAGGTGAAGTGACAGGCGGAACAGCTGCAAGCATTGTTATTCAGCATGGCGGCCAGCTCATCCACCCTAACCCTGTGGAAGCAACACAGCAAAATAGTGTCAGTGCAGCGCCATCATGGACCAGCAATGAAGGTGGCGGTTGGTACTTCATCGCATCACCTGTCGATGGTGCTGTAATAGAGGAATCAATCCAGGTTGAACCTTTCGACTTGTACAAATACGACGAGCCTGATGCTATGTGGTATGCATATAATGGCGATGGAGCTCCTTTCACAACAATGGAAAGAGGTATCGGATACCTCCATGCAAGCAAAGAGGATCAGATATTGGCTTTCGCCGGTGAGATGATTGGAACAGAAACTGAGATAACAAAACCATTGAGCTTCACCAGCAGTTTAAGTGCTGATGTAAAAGGCTACAACCTTATGGGTAACCCGTACACACGCGTCCTTGAGTATGGCGACATCACACTCGGTGGAGAGAGCGTCACATCGTTCCTAAGCCTAACTGATGATGGTGAAGAATATTTAGCATGTAACTTACAAGATGATGATACCATCAGGCCATGTCAGGGATTCTTCATCCAGGCTACTGCTGAAAATCAAAACCTTGTGTTCAACCCTGCAAAGAAAGACAAGAGCGAAATCGGTCTCATCAGCATCAAAGCAGGCAACGAGGAGTTCATGGACAAGGCTTACATCCAGATAGGTGGCGGTAACACCTTGCGCAAGATGGCGTTCTCCGACAACAACATGGTCTACGTGATGGACGGCGACGACGACTACTCAGCCATGACAATTTACGAGCTTGCCAACCCGATACCGGTACACTTTGTTGCAGCAGAGCCTGGCACCTACACCATCACCGTCAACGCCAAGAACATCGACCTCGACTACATGCACCTCGTCGACGAGTTCACCAACGAGCACATCGACCTGCTGAGCGAGCCGACCTACACCTTCACTTCGGCTGAA
>JAFZKA010000110.1 GCA_017551925.1 Bacteroidaceae bacterium
GTATCGTTATAATGCCAGCGATTTGCAGAAGCAGAACTGTCAGTTTGGGGAGTATCAGCAACACGGCGGATAGCGCCAGACCTTGGGAGGATCCCGTTAAAAACGGCACTGTTCGAGGAACGTTCGACCCCGTAGGGGGCGATGAGGACGAGTTTGCCGTTTAGGGTCCGTAGAGGTCTGGCGTAGCCGTGGAGCGTTGACTCCCCAAACTGACAGTTCTGCGCCGTTTCAGATACTGATACCCAAAAAAGTTCTCCTCTATTTCCCAACTTGAAGAGTACTGCGCTTTGTACGCCCGTAACTGCGGTAGTCGTCAAGTTCTATCTCAATATCAGGCTCTGATAACTCACCCTCAGCCGGCAACTCAAAGACAATATATTTTATGCTCTTGCCCCGCTCCAACCACTGCTGCTCATAGTGGGTCTTGATGGAGAGGATATGGTCAGCATCACCGCTGGCATAAAGGTCATCGGTCCTGAACTCCACCGGCAGATGGTTGTGGTCAACCATTGCGCAGGTGTAGGTGTACATAAAGTTGCTGTCAGTCTTGAGATGAATCTTGCCGCCCGGTTTCAGAATACGGCGATAACGCTCCATGAACCAAGTCGATGTAAGACGCTTGGTAGCCTTCTTCATCTGCGGATCAGGGAACGTGAGCCAAATCTCGCTGACCTCACCCGGAGCAAAGAACCGGTCAATAAGCTCAATAACGGTGCGCAGGAACGCAACATTTTTCATGCCCGCCTCAAAAGACTGCTTTGCACCACTCCACATGCGTGCACCCTTGATGTCAACCCCTATAAAGTTCTTGTCCGGGAACAACCCGGCCAATCCTACGGTATATTCACCATGACCGCACCCAAGTTCCAGAACAACAGGCCCGTCATTATGAAAGAAGGAGCTGTTCCAACAGCCCCTCATTTCAAACGGGATGTCCTCACGGAATGAACCGGCCGGTTCAAACACGTGCGGATAGGTCCGCATATCGGCAAACTTGGCCAGTTTACCTTTTCCCATATCAGATATCCAGAACGGTTACCCAGCCGTGAGTATCGGGAGCGTCACCATACTGGATGGCACGCAACTGATGGTACAGGCCTGTGAGTACAGGACCCGGCTTGCCGTCACCGATAACGTATGACTTGCCCAGTTCAATATCATCAATACGTGAGATAGGTGAGATAACGGCTGCAGTACCGCAAGCACCGGCCTCGCTCATCTCATTAAGTTCCTCCAGAGGAACCTGACGGCACTCAACAGTCATGCCGTTGTCCTTAGCAAGTTGCTGAAGGCTCTTGTTGGTGATTGAAGGCAGGATTGACTCTGACTTGGGAGTGATATAACTGTTACCCTTTATGCCGATAAAGTTAGCGGCACCGCACTCATCGATATACTTCTTTTCCTTGGCGTCCAGATAGAACTCACTTCCGTAACCCTTCTCATGAGCAATATTGTGGGCAAACAGACTGGCTGCATAGTTACCGCCTACCTTGTACTTACCCATACCCAGAGGAGCTGAACGGTCATAAGAACGTACCAGAGCATATGCGTTTGCGGCAAATCCGCCCTTGAAGTACGGACCTACAGGCATAACGAAAATCAGGAACATATATTCTTTAGCCGGCTTTACGCCAATCTCGGCACCTGTTCCAATCAGCAGCGGACGGATATAAAGTGATGCACCGCTCTCATAAGGAGGAATGAACTCCTTGTTGAGTTCGATAACGCGCTTTACCATCTTGCAGAATGTCTCGGTAGGCAGTTCAGGCATCATGGTAGCGCGGCAGGTGCTCTGCATACGCTCTGCATTGGCCTCCATACGGAACACGCGAACCTTACCATCCTTGCCACGGAAAGCCTTAAGGCCCTCAAAAGCCTCCTGACCGTAGTGCAGGCAGGTAGCGGCGATATGCATAGGTACATACTCGGAGTCAGACTCCTCAATCTCACCCCATTTTCCGTCTTTATACCAAATTCTGAGATTCCAGTTGGTCTTCATGTAACCGAATGACAGATTGGCCCAGTCAAGTTCTTTCATATCAGTAAATTTTAAATCAACTGCGAAATTACAAAAAATGCAGTCAGTTTATTCAGCATCAGGCGTAAATAAACTAAATTTGTAACTAATATGGATAATAAGGAGACTACAACCAACCGGGAAAGCGTCAACCTTTCTGACAAGACCCGTGATGAAAGCCGCATTAACGGCAAGATAAGGACTATCAGATTCATTCTGCTCTCCACCATCCTGTATTTCATATCCGATGCTATAGGCCGATGGTTCGTGCCCGCCCAGGAGACAGTGCCCAGCCTTTTCTCAATACTCATCTGGATACTATGTTTCATTACAGGTGCAGTCCAGTTCTACTTTTGGCGCAAGATCAATCTCAAATGGCTCCGATGGGCATCAGCCATTGCCTATATGGCCGTTTTCGCGCTTCTGTTAGGCTGGAGAGGATTCTACCGATATGGCGGCTCAGTGCTTATAGGCTACAAGTTCTCAGTAACAATCATGCCGTTATGGGGATTCCTGATTGAAGCCACGTTCACATCATTCCTGCGCTGGTACGGAAACCTGATCAAACGCATATTCAGGCTTGAATCAATAAACAGCGTTGTGTTCCTCCTGTTTATGATCATTCCCATAGCGATTGTGGTGATGCTTTTCATAGGCGGTTACAAACTGTCCGGTTCCATGTCACAGAAAGGTGCCGATATTCAGCAGTACATTGATGAGGGTGAGGTGAACCACAACACAGACCGACGTGAACCCGTACGCCAGTATGACCGCCTTTTCAATGACCTGAACGACACACAACTTGAGGCTGCCCGCAAAAACGGTTTGAGCACTCCCATTACCACCAGTCAGGCAGAAACTGACCGCCGTCTTGTCAAGATAGAGCCCAACAGTTACTATGACATTGAGAAACTGACCCACTCCGTTCCGTATCTTGTACCCAAGGCAGCCAAACTGCTTGAGGATATGGGCAAGGCGTTCCAGGATTCACTCTTTAACCGCGGCTATAACCGCAACCACCGCTTTACGGTTACCAGCGTACTGCGCACAGAGGAGACTGTCCGCCAACTGCGCCGCACCAACGTAAACTCCACGGAGAACTCCTGCCACTGTTACGGCACCACCTTTGACATATCATACTTTACTTACAGTACACCAGAGGTCGGCAAGACAGCATCGGTAGATAAGATGCGACAGATACTCTATCAGGTAGCGTATGACATGAAGAGGCAGGACCGCTGCTACGTAAAATACGAGAAACAGCAGACCTGCCTGCACATTACCGTCCGTTAAATACTTTGGCGTTAGCCTATACCGAAACTAATCGTTCAAGGAATATTCATCAGTTCCGGCCCACTCATTGTTGACCGTTATCGGGAAACCGGCCTGGGCAAACTCCTTGCATCCGTCCTTGAACAGATCACCCGTATATTGGGTAATACGGTTCACGGTCATGGGAATATCATTCCAACTCATTTCAGCCACGGCATTGCCGTAGATATCATAAGCCTTGACATTCATTTTCATTACGTTCTTTCCTCTTTGCGGAAAAGTGTAGAGTTCAAATGTATCCATGGTTGAATTCACATCAACCAACTCCGTCTGTTTGGTAGATACGCAACCATAGCCGTTCAGTACATCAAGTGTGGCGCTACCGTTTGAGTATTCAAACTCAAGTTTGCACACCTGTTCAGGAATGGCTTCGGTCAACTTTAATCTGAACATTGATACGGAACGGTTCAGGTCAATCTGATAATCATTTTCACCCTTCACAACATCAATCTCGGCAAAATAATGGAAAGTATCCATCACCTTGGGAGTATTCTTGTTACCTGAACTGTAACGTATTGAATACAGATTGTATGAGTTGTTAGGCTGGGTGAATGTCAAAGTGGGATTTCCGTCACCTCCGTTCTGCCCAACTACAGCAATATAATGACGGCCTACACTAAGATTCAATGACACGTTTCCAAAAACTGAGTCTGTTATGTTCTGAACAATAAACTCCTCTTTTACGGCATTGTCATCAATTCCTGAAAAGATACCGAAAGTCAACTTGGTGCAGGCGCTCTGTACGCTTGCCTTGGTCATCAATGAGTTGAAAGGAATCTGTTCAATTGTCTTTACACTGATAGTAACCGGTACCACCTCAGTTTCTCCTGAAGGTTCATCTGGATCAGGGACTTCATGAATCCTTGCGTTACATGACATCAACGCTACAGGTACTGCAAAAAGGACTGCTTGAAAAAAATACGATCTCACTGTCTTCATCAGGGCCGAAGACTGCCCAAGAATTTCTTTTTTCATAGTTTAAATAATTTGATGTTTTTCAATTGCAAACAATAACCGCAGCATCAGAAAGGACGGTGTTTTCCACTGGCGGGTGTTTAACAATTTCTTATGGCAAATTTAAATTGATTTTCATTAACTCCTGACGTACAGACAAAAAAAAGAGGCCCTGAGGCCTCTTTTTTTATAGACAGTCTGTCAAATCAATACTGACGCAGGTTCCACTTGCAGTTTACATCATTGATATCAAACTTGCCGAGTGAAGCGTTTGAGTCACCAACTGAGATAAGGCAAACCTTCTCATCAGTGCCGGGAACAGCCTTGGGGCAGATACGATATGTACCGTCAACCAGCTGATCAACACTCCAGAGCTGCTCAGGAGCACCTGTGAACTCAGGAACAGTGGTGAGTTCCTTACCAGCGGTAGCAGCCAGAGCGCGGTTGGTACCGGCAATGACAATCTTATAGTACGGAGTGCCGAGTGTACCCTCCTCCTGAGCTACGAACTCCCACTTCTGGTTGGGACGGAACTGATAGTCAATAACGCGAACGTCAATGTTGCCTGTGGGCCAGCCGCCGATAACATCCTCAAGTTTCTGGAAAGCAACCTGAGTGTTAGGCTGATTGCCGCCACCACCGAACATACCACGACCGCCACCCAGGCGAACGTACTCAGTAGCGATTTCAAGAGCATAGCCACGACGCTCTGACTCAATCTCATATACACCGTTCTTTACGTTGTAACCAGCCTCAGGCCAACCGTTACGCCATACGATAGGCAGGATAGCCAGGGTGCTGCGGCCACTCATTGAGTAGTCAGCCTCCCAGTGGAATGACATCTTCTGAACGCCATCCTCAACGATATAACGGCCAAAGTGACCTGCACCGGTATAACCGTCGCGGCAGCCAAGAACCATCTTACCGCCACCCTCAATCATATCACGGCCTACGTTATCAATGAACGGACCTGTGGGGCTCTTTGAACGACCGCAAACGATGTTGTAAGTTGAGTTAACACCATCGCAGCATGTTCCGTGTGTACCCAGCAGATAGTACCAACCATCCTGATAAATCATTGTTGTAGCCTCGCAGTCTACAGCAATGTTAACATCCTGAGCACCTGCAGCGCGGTCACCGGTAGCGGGGTCAAGTTCAACCACGCGGATGAAACCGAAGTATGTACCGTAGGTTACCCACAGACGGCCGTCGGGGCCAAGGAGCAAACCTGCATCGATAGCATCGCAGTCCTCATCAACGAGTGACTCGGCAACCTGAATCTGCTCTGTCCACTCATAGTCAGGAGACTTGGGATCCAGAGTCTTGTTCCACATAGTACGGATAGTACCTGCGTGACCACCACCCAGGCCACCGCCTGTTGAGCTGTGAGCGCAAAGATAACGGTCACCAATCTTGATCATATCGGGAGCAGCACCTACCTGAATACGTGCGCCACCTTCGCCTGACCAAACCCAACCGTCACTTGATACCAGCGGTGAACCGCCTGTACCCCAAGTATAATATTTACCGTCACACTCCATGATAGTGGCAGGATCGTGGATGAACGGAGCACCGATCTGAGCCATTACTGTTTCAGACATTGATACTGAAACAAGGGCAACCAAGCCCATCTGAAATATCTTTTTCATATTCTGATCCTATTTATTAATTGTTAGTGATGGTGTAGTTCTTAAAGATTGTGCCGTCCTCATTGTAGAGACGTGCGCACATATCGCTCATACCCGGACCGTTGATGACAGCGGCACGTACAAGGTTCTTACCCTTCTTGAGGGTGATACGCTTTGACATACCGTCATCGGCAACCATACGGCGGTCAGCCTGCAGTGTCAGGACCTTCTCACCGTTAACCCACCAGATTGATGATGCGTTTGAACCGGCAGCCAGACGTACAACTACATCCTGCTCCACATTGATAACTGTGAAAGCATTGAAGATAAGACCGTAACGCTTCTGGCCATTTGATGAACCAAGAGCAAAACGGATAAGCTTGATGTTGAACAGCTTGCTGTCAACTGAATGCCAGGTAAGGGTATCCTTTACAGTAGCAGGAGCGGCTGCTGCAGCGGGAGCACCGCCACCCATCATACCGCCACCGAAGCCACCGAAACCGCCCATACCCTGGGGAGCAGCACCCTGCGGACGAGCCTGACCTGCGCCTGCAGGAGCACCACCCTGAGGAGCGCCCTGAGGACGCTGTGCGCCAGCCTGTGCACCCTGACCCTGAGGACGAGCCTGACCGGCACCGGCACCCTGAGGAGCACCGCCACCCATCATACCGCCGCCAAAGCCGCCACGGCCACCTGCACGGGGAGCCTCTGATTCTACGATAACCTGATCACCGGTTTTTGGAAGAGATTTGATATCAGCTGTGAACTGACCCTTGAAATACTCCTTGGTCAATTCTTTCAGGATATAACTATCCGTAAATACAGTGTTGCCACTGTTAGGCTTGTTGATTGGCTCGATGATAGTCCAACGACGGATAAAACCCTTCTCGTCGGGCTTGGCAGGAGCTGCATCAGCCTTAATCTCTGTAAAATACTGGTCGTACTCAACATTTCTGTTGGCAATGCGCTGCGGGTCAATCTTTGAGCCATTAGAACCGCAACCTACCAGAACGACAGCCATTCCGACTGCCAGAATTGATTTTAAGTTTTTGTTCATGATGAACTTTGGATAAATTAGGTTTATAAATAGTAATACAATGATTTTGCGCAATACGGCTCGCTAAATTACAACATTTAAGTGAAAAAAGGTACACATTAATTAAACAAATTGTCACATGGCATAAAAAAAGCGGCCGGTCTGTAAAAGAGCCGGCCGCTTAATGTATTTAAAACTTATAATCTATCATTTACCCCAGAAGAACTGAGCCATCTGATAGAGTGAACGACGCCATGTCAGGAACTCATGAGCAGTGCCCTCTGATACATAACCCATTGCATCGAAACCTGCCTCCTTAAGAGTCTTGGCAGCATTCATGATGTTGTCGGGGCCCTCCTTGCTACCGCAGCTGATGAAGATCTTCTTAACCTGCTTCTTGTCAGCAATCTCTGAGGGGCTGTATGTACCGCCTGAAAGCAGACCATAGTAACCGAACATCTCAGGACGTGCCAGAGTGATTGAGTGAGTCTCCATACCACCCATTGACAGACCGGCCATAGCACGGTTGTCCTTGTTGGCGATAGTGCGGAAATGAGAATCTACATAAGGAACAAGCTCGTCGCAGAGGAACTTCTGGAAGCCCTCGTTGCTGCCGAAGCCACCGAAACCGCCACCTGCGGGACGCTGGCCCTGAGGACGCTGAGCCTGACCCTGAGGAGCCTGAGCCTCAGCTTCGGGACCACCTGCTGCAGGACGTGCAGCGGGAGCGGCACCACCGGCAGGACGACGCATACCGCCACCCATGCCACCGGGACGGAAGCCCTCATTTGTCATACCGTAGGTGCAGACAATGATGAAAGGCTTGATCTTGCCCTCAGCAATCAGGTTATCCATGATGAGGTTTGCATGACCCTGGGTCATCCAAGCGGTCTCATCCTCACCCCAACCGTGCTGCAGATAAAGAACCGGATACTTTACATCGGCCTTGTCAGCATAGTATGTAGGAGGTGTGTAAACGAATGCGCGACGCAGGCTGTTGGTGCTCTCTGACCAAACCAGAATCTGCTGTACAAAGCCGTGCGGGATATTGCGCTCCTCATAGAAAGCCTGATCCTTTGCGGGAATCTCAATACCGCTCTCCCAACGGGTTGAGCCGTAGTAGTTATTGGTACCGGGGTCATTGAATGTACCGCCGTCAATTGTCAGATGATAGTAGTGGAAACCCTCATCCAGGGGCTGTGATGTTGTTCCGGTCCAAACGCCGTTCTCATCTTTCTTAAGATCTGTGCCACCGTTGGTGCCGCCCAGACCCAGACCTACTGATACGGACTGTGCATTGGGAGCAACAATACGGAAACGTGCGTAGCCCTGTGAGTTAACCATAGGATACTCCTGCTGGGGCTGATTCTTTGTTGAAGGCTTGAAATCCTCCTTGATCTCCTGTGCTGCGCAGAAACCTGCTGTCAGAAGAGCAGCACTGAAAACAACTGCAAATTTTCTCATTTTACTAAATTGATTTATAGGTTAATGAAATAATCATTTGAAGCAAAGCTGTACAAACTGGTACAAGCTGCGACGCCATGTGTGCCACTCGTGAGCAGTACCCTCTGAGACATAACCGGTAGCGTTGATACCAATCTTCTTGAGGTTCTCGGCAGCCTCCATAACACCCATATTCTCCTTGCTGCCGCAACTCATGAACAGAACCTTGTTGGTCTTCTTGAAATCAGCATTATCCTCAAGTTCTGATACGCTGAATGTGCCGCCGCTGAACATGCCTACGTATGCAAATGTGGTAGGATTGGCAAGAGTGACTCCATGTGTTGTCATACCACCCATTGACAGACCGGCCATAGCACGGTGCTGAGGATCAGCAATAACACGGTAGTTCTTCTCAACCATCGGGATGATATCCTTGAGCAGAACATCCTGGAATGCGCCTCCGGTCATAGCCATGCCGAAACCGCCGCCACCCATACGACGCTGACCGCCCTGAGGAGCCTGGCCCTGAGGAGCCTGAGCCTCAGCACTGGGACCGCCAAAGCCACCAAAGCCGCCGAATCCGCCCATACCACCGGCCTGCTGGCCTGCAGCGCGAGCATCAAGGCAGTCAATAACGATGATGAACGGAACAGCCTTCTTCTGTGCAATCAGGTTATCCATGATCTGACCGGTGTGGCCCTGCTCTGCCCAACCATGCTCGTTCTCACCCATACCATGCATCAGGTACAGAACCGGGAACTTCTTGGTTGTGTTGGTGTAGTACTCATTGGGGAAATAAATGTAGCAGTGACGCATGCTCTCAGTTACAGTTGACCAGTAGAATACCTCGTTAACTGAACCCTGCGGAACATTCTTTACAGCCCAGATATCCTGGTCGTCAGAAGGAACCTCGATTCCGCTGCCCCAACGGCTTGCGCCATAGTAGTAGAGGCTTCCCGGATCAGGTACACTTGCACCGTCAATATTTAACTGATAGTAGTGGAAACCGGGATCCTGAGGAGCAGAGGTACCTGTCCATACACCGCTCTCATTCTTGCTCATTGAATAAATCTTACCGTCTATGTCAAGACCTACGGCTGTAGCGTTGGGTGCTGAAATCTGAGCACGAACCATGCGCTGTGAGTTTACCATAGGATACTGATGACCGCTCTGATTGTTTGATGCCGGCTTGAAATCCTCTGTTACGTTTTCAGTTACTGAAGGTACCGTGGGATTACCGCCGCCGCGGCCAAACTGGGCATACGCTGACACTGTAGCCAGTGCCATAAGAGAAAGGATAATTTTTTTCATTTTTTCTATCAATTGAATTGGTTATAGAATTCTTTGCAGGATTGCAAACTTAATAATAAAAATCCATTATAGTCTAAACAGACCTAAAAAAAAGCCCTATTTGGCAGCCTTATTTGAATATTTGCGTGCCTGTTCTATCAGTTTTTCAAGATTCTTCATTCTCTTTGAATCACTCGGATGGGTACTCAGCACCTCAGGTACGCTGGTGGTTTTTGCCTGCGCCATCCTTTCCCAGAGCAAGGGAGCCTGAGTGATGTCAAAACCGGCAATAGCCATAATGTAGAGCCCTATTTCATCGGCCTCAAGTTCATGCTTGCGTGAAAAAGGGAGCAGATAGCCGTACTGGCTGCCTATGGCATATGCCGTTTCAAAAAGAACCCGTCCGCTCTCTGATGTCTTGAGTCCGATTATCTGTCCTGTCACCGCACCTACAATACTTGAAAGAGCCTGCTGTGTCATACGTTCGTTTCCGTGACGCGCTATGGCATGCCCCATCTCATGTGACATTACCACGGCAATCATATCGGGCGTGGTGAGCACCGGCATAATACCCTCATAAAACACCACCTTTCCGTCAGGCAGACAGAATGCGTTGGCCTGATCGCTGCGCACCAGATAGAACTCCCAATTGATATCATCCAGCAAATGAGACTCTCCCTTGGCTGCCAGATAACTGTCAAGAGCCTTTGCCAGACGGTTGCCCACCTCACGTATCATTGACGTTTTGACCACATTGGTCGATGGGGCCGATGTTGACATGAACTCATAATATGACTGTGTTGACAATGACGATATCTCGCTGTTTGAATACAGCAGCATCCTCTTGCGACCCGTAAATGCAACCGTGCTGCACGATATGACGATTACCGCACATAACAGGCACAACAGCCACCTGGAAATCTTTTTCATAAACAAACGAAAAAAAAATCAGTCTTCAGTTTCAAGAATCTTCTTTATCTCCTCATCGGTCTCATAGAGTTTGTCCTTGCAGAACTTGATAAGCCCGCGTGCCTCCTTAAGGCTTTCACCTATACGGTCCATATCAAGTTTGCCAGACTCTATCTCTGTGACAATCTCTTCAAGACGTTTAATTGCTTCCTCGTATTTCATTGTATGTATTGATTTTATAAGTTTATGAATCAAATTATCTCACTCTCCACACTGCCATCGGCAAGCACCGTTGTAAGCCTGTCACCCGGCTTGAGGTCCGATGCACTGCTCACCACATGTCCGTTGCATCTGGTAAGCGAGAATCCGCGTTTGAGTATCAGTGCCGGATCAGCGGCTGATATGCTCTTTTCAAGCAGTTCCAGTTTGTGCACCCTGGCCGTAAGCAAATTGCTGACTCCTGTTACGGACTTGTTCCACATGTTTTCCAACATCTGTTCGTAACGCACCTTGAGCACGGCGAATAGGGATGGCAGCTTCTGTGCCAACCTCTCCAGTCGCACGGTCTCGGTGTTCATGCGTCCCGTAACGGCATCACCCATCCTGCGGGCAAGGGTTTCAAGTACCTGAGCGGTATCAAACACCATGTTTATGATAAACTCAGCAGCAGCCGTGGGAGTCTTGACCTTGGTATGCGCCACCACATCGGCCACAGTATCGTCACGTTCGTGTCCTATTCCGGTTATGACAGGCAGCGGGAAATTGGCTATGTTGTAGGCCAGGTTGTATGAGTCAAAGCAACTCAGTTCACTTACCGCACCGCCACCTCTTATTATAACCACCAGGTCAAAATCATCCATACGCGCAGCCACGGCATCAAGTGCCGCAATGACGCTGCGCTCCACATCATCGCCCTGCATGGCGGCCTGGAACAGTTTCACATAGAACCTGAACCCATATACATTGTTCGCCAACTGGTTCCTGAAATCGCCGTAACCGGCAGCCGTGGCCGATGATATGACTGCAATCCTATGAGGCAGAACCGGAATCTCAAGTTCATGATTAAGCCCTATCACGCCATCCTTGGCCAACTGGTCCAGTATCTCCTTGCGGCGGCGGGCCATGTCACCCATAGTGTATGTAGGGTCAATATCCTGCACAACCAGAGAGTACCCGTAAACCTCATGAAAGGTTACAGTTACCTGAAGCAGGACCTTCATGCCCACCTTGAGCGATTCACCGGTCTCCGCCTCAAAATAGGGTTTGATCTTAAGCCATGTATTACGCCATACATTGGCTTTAGCCTTGGCAAGAAATGTTCTTCCGGTAGTGTCTTTCTGTACCAGTTCCAAATAGCAATGCCCCTGGCCTGACGGGCTTATGCCGCTTATCTCGGCCTGCACCCAGTATGCATCGGGCATCTCAAACTGCAACGTGCTCTTGACACGTCCGTTCAACTCCTGTAATGTTATAGTATCCATGATTTGTTGCAAAGATATAAATTAAATAAAATTAAAACCGCAAGCAGTAAAGCGGATTGCAACAAGAGCACAAAAACAGTAATTTTGCACCTGGAAAAAGGAAACTATAGATGAGTGAATTGAAAACACCCCAGGAACTGGGAACAGAAAAGATTGGAAAACTGCTGATCAGGTATGCCGTACCGGCCATGATTGCCATGCTGGCGTCATCGCTCTACAACATTGTGGACCGCGCGTTCATAGGCCATGGCGTAGGTCCCATGGCACTTTCAGGACTTGCCGTGACATTCCCGCTCATGAACCTGTCAGCCGCATTGGGCTCAATGGTAGGCGTCGGCTCCGGCACCATGATATCACTTAAGTTAGGCCAGAAAGACCACAAGAGTGCACAGATGCTGTTGGGCAACTCCGTAACCATGAACGTGCTGATAGGTGTGCTGTTCGGAGTATTCTCACTCATATTCATCAACCCCATTCTGAGATTGTTCGGTGCTACCGATGTCACAATCGGCTATGCCCGTGAGTATATGACAATCATTCTGGCAGGCAACGCATTCACACACCTCTATCTGGGTATTAACTGCATACTGCGCGCCGCCGGACACCCCAACAAGGCCATGGTGGCCACCATAGGAACCGTGCTGCTCAACACTCTTCTTGACTACCTCTTTATTATGGTGTTCCACTGGGGTATCAAAGGTGCAGCAATAGCAACAGTCATATCACAGGTGCTGGCATTCACATGGCAGTGTTTCCAACTCTCAGACAAAAGCGAACTCATTCACCTGCAGCGCGGCACATACCGCTTGCGCGGAGACCTGGTCAGGAACATCATCACAATAGGCCTTTCACCCTGTCTCATGAACGCTGCCGCATGTTTTGTGGTGCTGCTCATAAACCGCGGACTGCTCAAATACGGCAGTGACGTGGCTATAGGCGCGTACAGCATAGTGAACAGTTTTGGATTCCTCATAGTGATGATGGTCATGGGATTCAACCAGGCCATGCAGCCTATTGCAGGTTATAACTACGGCGCACGTCAGTTTGGCCGCGTGCTCAGGGTACTCTATCTGACCATGTTCTTTGGTACAATAGTGACCACACTGGGATTTGCCATAACCGAGTTCCTGCCCGGTATGTGCATACGCATATTTACTGATGACCCTGAACTGACCGCCATAGCCATGACAGGTATGAAACTCACCTTCCTGGTGTTCCCGCTGGTAGGTTCACAGATGGTAACGGGTAACTTTTTCCAGAGCATCGGAATGCCCGGCAAGTCAATCATCATGTCGCTCTCACGTCAGTTGCTCCTGCTTATCCCGTTCCTGCTTATCCTGCCGCGCTACTACGGCATAAACGGAATCTGGTACAGCATGCCGGCATCAGACTTTCTCTCAGTGATTCTGGGAGTATCACTGCTCATTCCACAAGTAAGAAAACTCAAAAAAATGGCATAATATGGAAAAGGACAAGCACTACTGTATATGTATAGGCCGCAAGTTCTGCAGCGGAGGCCGTAACGTAGCAGCCCTGGTTGCTGAAAGACTGGGTATCAAGGTGTATGACAGGGATCTGCTCAAGAAGGCAGCCCAGAATACCGGTTTCAGTGAAAAGTTCTTTGATGAGGCCGATGAGGAGAAGACCCGCCGCGGTCTGCGTTCCCTGTTCATGAACCACTTGAACAGCAACGGTCTTTCAAACAACTACCTGAGCAACGAATCCATATTCAACATGCAGAGTGAGGCCATCAGGCACATTCACGAACAGGAGGACTGCGTATTCATTGGCCGCTGCTCTGACTACGTACTGCGTGACAGCGACCGTCTGCTCAATGTCTTCATAGCCGCCACCACCGATGACCGTGTGGCCCGCGTATGCCGCCATGCCGATGAGGGCATGACACCCCAAAAGGCGCTCTCACTAATAGAGGACATTGACCGTAAACGCGCCTCATACTACAACTACTTTACCGGCCGCACATGGGGTGATCCCGCAGGCTATGACCTCTGCCTGAACAGCACCGTTCTGGGTTATGAGAAATGCGCCGATATAATAGTGGAACTGGCCAAGGAGCGCTTAGGTATATGAAACACATTGGCATTCTGTCTGATACACACGCCTACTGGGATGACCGCTATGCTGAGTTCCTTAAAGGTTGTGATGAAATCTGGCATGCAGGTGACATAGGCTCATATGAGATAATGGAACGCCTCTCACAAATTGCCACTCTCCGCGCCGTTTGGGGCAATTGTGACGGACAGGATGTACGCCGCAGCACCACAGAGATATACCGATTCAAGGTTGAGGATGCAAATATCATGCTCAAGCATATTGGAGGCTCGCCTGACCATTATGACCATGCGGTGCGGGACCAGTTGCTAATAGAGACCCCTGACCTGTTTGTGTGTGGCCATTCGCATATCCTCAAGGTGATGCATGACAAAAAGTTCAACATGCTTTTCATCAACCCCGGAGCGGCCGGCCTGCAGGGGTGGCAGAAAGTGCGCACGCTTGTACGCCTTGATATTGACGGCAAGACCTTCAAAAACCTTGAGGTCCTTGAAATCAAACGCTAATTTTTCCACCCCCAGATTAAACTTTTGCGATTTTCGAATATCTTATTTACGCAAACGGATAATTTTGTCTAACCTATTAATAACAAAAAAGCAATGAAAAAGATTTTGTTCGCAGTTGCAGCGCTCTTCATTTCAACAATGAGTTTTGCACAGGGATTTGGCGGCGGTTTCGGCAGCGGCCAGGGTATGAATATGAATCCTGAGGATATGGCCAAGCGTCAGGCTGACCGTCTCAAGGAGCAGATTGAACTGACTCAGGTTCAGTATGACTCAATCTACAATTTCTATCTTAAGAGCAGCAAGGAGCAGGCAGCTCGCCGTGAGCAGATGCAGAACGGTGGCGGTCAGATGCCGGCTGAAGGTGACATGCAGGCCATGATGGAGCAGATGCAGAAACAGCGTGAGGCTCAGGAGGCCAAGATCAAGTCATTCCTGACCGATGAGCAGAAGAAAAAATATGATGAGGTTCAGGAGCAGCGTCGTCAGCAGCGCCAGCAGGGTGGCCAAGGCGGTTTCGGTGGCGGCTTTGGTGGTGGAATGCCCCAGGGCGGTTTTGGTGGCGGTCGTCCCCAGTAATCTCCTCTAACTACTAAAAAACCAGAAGCGCGGGGAACCGCGCTTCTGGTTTTTTACCCTATTGTCTCAAAAGTTAGCGTGCGCCCTATTTATTTGACCGATATATCTGCAAACGTATAATAAACAGATTTTTTGTATGTTTGCATATATGAAACGTATCGGAATACTAATAATCATCCTGTTGTTTGCAGGCGTGGACATTTACGGACAGGTTCCTGACTCTGTAACACTGACACGCCAACTGATGCGTTTTTCAGGCAACCTATACCAGTTCAACAACATATTTCCACAGGAAAAAGTATATCTGGAGTTTGACAACACCGCCTATTTCCAGGGTGAAACCATCTGGTTCAAGGCTTTCGTGACACATGCATCCACACTCAAGCGTGCTCCAAGCAAGGTGCTGTACGTGGATCTGGTAGCACCCACCGGGCATGTGCTGAGCCGCCTCAAACTCAAGGTCGTGGCCGGGCAGGCTGACGGAGCGTTCTCCCTGATTGACGCAGCCACAGCACAGGCACGTGAAAAACGCGGATTGGTGCTCTATCCCAGCGGTTTCTATGAGATAAGGGCCTATACTCAGAACATGCTGGATTTCAACCCTGAAATAATATTTTCACGTGTAATCCCGGTATATACCAAGCCAAAGCAGACCGGCAACTATAAGGAATCGCTGGTAGTGCTGGAACATGACAACCCGCTTGTGGAATCCATACGTGAGCAGCAAAAAGAACCCGATGACAGGATTAACATAATGTTCTATCCTGAGGGAGGCGACATGGTGCAGGGGCTGCCATGTAACATAGCGTTCAAGGTTACTGACAAAAACGGAATGCCCATGGAAGGGACACTGGTTGTACGCAGTCTGGGCGATTCGGTACATACCGTACATGACGGCATGGGTTCGTTCCGTCTGACATCGGGCAGCAGCGAGACCGTACGCTTTATTTCAGCCGACGGCAAGAGCACCAGGGAAAGCCTGCCAAAGACCGTCAAGAGCGGATACTCCATGATAAGCACCATATCTGATTCAACCATGAAGGTGGAGATAAGCCGAACCCGTGACCGTAACGGAGAGTCCGTAGGCCTGGTTGTTACATGCCGAGGCAGCCTGATACATTTTCAGGAGATACCTGACAAGGACAGCATTTCATTTGATATAGACTGCTCCAACTGGCCCATAGGAGTGTGCCGCATGACTCTCTATGACCGCAAAGGTATGATACTCTCATCGCGCAGCCTGTTCCACAACAATGACAGGTTCTACAGCCCTGTGATTTCACTCGTAACAGACAGCATGTCCAGAGAACCTTTCAACAAGGAAATCCTTGGACTCAAACTTACCGACTCCAACGGCAACCCCATACGTGACCGGTTCTGCCTTTCAGTCCGTGACTGCAACGATTTCGGTACAGGACAAGCAGACAACCTGCAGTCCAATCTGCTGCTTTCATCGGACCTGAAAGGGTTTATCAATAATCCTGCATGGTATCTGGAGACAAATGATGATTTCCACCGTCAGGCACTGAACCTGCTCACACTGGTTCAAGGCTGGGAGAGATACGAATGGAAGTATATGGCCGGACTGGAAAAGTTTAACGAGCAGCACCGTGTGGAGGACAGCCTGACCATGAACGGCTGGGTACTCTCCTACTCCCGACGCAAGCCGGTAAATGACGTCGATGTTCTGGCATCGGTGACACCTATAAATGACAAGACACAGTTCGAGACTTTCCAGTACCAAACTGATTCCACAGGATATTTCGGTTTTGACCTGAAAGACTTTTACGGTCAAGCAAGAATGTGCATAAACCTGATGACCCATAAGAGAAACGGTAACCTTAAATATGAAACCAGTACACGCATCCGCTTTGAGCGTTCCGAACTGCCAAACCCCAGAGCGTACCTGATACAAGAACTCTTTTTGGACAGCACCCTGAACAGATATAACTTACCTGAAGATACACCGGAAATGGATGACAACCTACCCACGGTCGTAAGAGAAGACCTGGGTATCATTCTGGACGATGTGGACATTACCGAAAAACGCAGGTTCGTGGACTATGACACCTTTACGTCATGGGATGTTGCAAAGGAGACTGAAATGGAACTGGATATGGGCGAATATACAACTGATGTAATGGGATATTTTCTGGAGAAAGGTATCCGTTTTGAGAAGTATCCACCCTATTTCTATGTACATAATGCTGAGAAAGTGCTTGACAAAAAACCTTTTGATGACCCTATGAGCATTGACATGATTGACGTCAAGAGCATTATTGTATTTGATGACGGAATGTATCTCAAGCATATTACAGAATTCACGCCACTGCTTGTAGATTATCACCGCAAACACATTGATACAGACTGGTTTATATATGTTGACACCGCTTGGCGGAAATACCGTCTGGTTGACATACTCATCAAAAACGATCGTGAACTGCTATCATACAAAGACATACGTAACCTTAGCCGTAGGATAACGACAGTTGAAGGTTTCTCGCTTCCTGTAGAGTTTTATTCACCCACATATCCTGAGGGTCCCATCCCCGGTGATATCGATGTACGCCGAACCATTTATTGGAACCCTAATGTCATAACTGACAATGAAGGAAACGCCCGTGTAGAATTCTACAACAACAGTTACTCAAAACACTACACCATAAGCGGTGCCGGCATCACTGCCTCCGGCACTCCCTATATCCTGAACCAGATCTGGTAAACTAGAAAATACTGCACCCAATCAGCACCATAAGCTGGGCTGTAAGGATGCGCAGGAACATGGTGAGCGGATAGACCGTGGAGTATGCAACGGCAGGAGCATCGTGCTCAGTCTGGCTGTTGGCGAATGCAAGTGCGGGGGGATTGGTGCTGGCACCGGCTACAAGACCTATTATGCTGTAGTAGTTCATGTTGTAACGCTTGCGTGCAATAAGAGCCACAATGAATACGGGAATCACCGTGATAAGCAATCCGCCCAGCATATAAATGAGTCCGTCACCCGATGTCACTGTCTCAAAGAAACTGGCACCGGATTTTATGCCCACGCTTGCAAGGAAAAGTGCAATACCCACCTCACGCAGCATCATGTTGGCACTTGCCTTGGTATATGTAACCAGCCCCAGTTTATATCCGAACCGGCTTATAAGGATTGCAATAATCAGCGGACCGCCTGCCAAACCGAGTTTCATCGGTGTAGGAATACCGGGTATTGAGAACGGAATGCTGCCAAACAGCACACCAACCATGATTCCAATGAACAGTGTGGCAATGTTGGGAGTATCCAAACGTTTCATCTCATTACCAACACGCTGTGCCACGGCGGCAACACTGCTCTCCTTGCCTACCACCGTCAGACGGTCACCCACCTGAAGTATCAGGCTGGCCGATGCGAACAGTTCCGTACCAGAACGTACCACGCGTGTAATTGTAACGTCAAAAATGCTGCCCAGATGCAGTTCGCCAAGCGTCTTGCCGTTCAGTTTCTCCTTTGTCACAACAATGCGGCGTGAAACCAAAGGCTCAGATCCCTTGACATTATCCCATTCCACATCAACGTGTGAGCCCAATATTGCCAGAATAGCATCGGCATCATCCTCTGAACTGACTATGCAGAGTTGGTCGCCAAGATTAACTATGGTATCCCTGTGAGGTGTTACGACCTGACCATCATGCATCAGACGTGAGCATATGAACTCACGGTTCATGATACGCCTGAGTTCAACAACGGTACGTCCGGCCAGACGGTCGTTCTGCATCTCAATATACTGGCGTTTGGGTTTCTGGCTTGTATCGGCCTGTTCCAGGTTTGCCAGTTGCTCGTTCTCCTCATTGTCCTTGATCCTGCAAATGAACTTGACAATCATAGGCACCATTATCACGCCGAGCACTGCTAGCGGATAAGCACAGGCATATCCCGATGCTATCTCTGCACTGGAATTACCCATCTGCCGAAGAGCCTCCTCGGCGGCACCCAATCCGGGAGTATTCGTAACGGCACCGCTCAGCACGCCGACCAACATGGGGAAACTGTCAGGATCAGTACGGTCAAACATCATATAATATACACCTACAGCAACCACCAGATTGAGCAGGACCATATAGACAGCCAGACGATTCATGCGCATTCCGCCCTTACGGAATGATGTAAAGAATGAAGGCCCCACCTGCAGACCCAGACTGTAAACAAACAGTATCAGTCCGAAATCCTGTATAAAACCAATTGTCTTAAGATTACCGGTAAACCCGAAATGACCTACCACAATACCTGTAAACAGAATGAACGCTACACCGAATGATACACCGCGGAATTTAAGTTTACCCAACAGCACGCCTACGGCTATAACAAATGAATATAAAAGGAGCAAATGGGCAATTGATTCTGTATCAAAAAGCAGTGACTTTATCCAATCCATTGTGATTCAGTATTTTGTGTGTCCTTTGAGAGTCTTTTTCCAATACGGCTGCAAAGTTACTCACATTTTATACATGTTATTCAGTCTGACACCCTTATAAATCCTTAAAAATTTATAGTTATTCAAAGAATATAAATCTGCAAGATTTAAGTAGGAATAGTCAACCTAATTATATATCTTTGCCAGCAGAGAATTATCTTATCAAACAAGTAATATTTTATGGCAAAAAACAAAGAAAAACTCTTCTCAGAGTTCCCGCCCGTGTCCACCGAGGAGTGGATGGCCAAGATTACAGAAGACCTGAAGGGTGCGGATTTCGAGAAGAAACTCGTCTGGAGAACAAACGAGGGATTCAAGGTCCAGCCGTTCTACCGCCAGGAGAATCTTGAGGGCCTTGACACTGAAACCAAACCCGGAGAATTTCCTTACAAACGCGGTACCAAGGCATGCAATTCATGGTACGTACGTCAGGGCATCAGCACCAAAGACATCAAGGAGGCCAATGCAAAGGCTCTTGATATCCTGAACAAAGGTGTTGATTCACTCAGTTTCTGCTGCCGCGGCCGCCTCATTGAGGGCGCTGACCTTGAGGCACTGCTCAAGGACATCTGTGCCGAGTGCATTGAACTGAACTTTAGCACCAAGCCGCAACTGGCATGTGCACAGGCCCAGGCTCTGGTTGACTATTTCACAAAGAAGGGCTACAACCTTGACGAACTTAAGGGTTCTGTTTCTTATGACCCCATCGCTTCAATGCTTAAGCACGGCATAGAGTGCGGTCTTGATGATGCAGCCAAACTGATTGAGATACTCAAGCCTCTCAAGAAATTCCGTGCACTCACAGTCAAGGCTTCAATGCTTACCGATTCAGGTGCATTCTGCTATCAGGAGTTAGGTTACGCACTTGCCTGGGGTAACGAATATATGCGTACACTCACCGAGGCCGGTGTTCCCGCCGATGCAGTTGCCAAGAAGATACAGTTCAACCTGGGCATCGGCTCCAACTACTTTATGGAGATTGCCAAGTTCCGTGCAGCACGTATGCTGTGGGCCAAGATAGTTGAGGCCTACAAGCCCGAGTGCCACTGCGGCAAGAACCCTGAGGATGGTATCTGCCGTTGTGCATGCAAGATGCATATAAACGCAGTCACCACCAAGTACAACCAAACCATCTTTGACCCGTACGTAAACCTTCTGCGTTCACAGACCGAGGCCATGAGTGCCGCTCTGGCAGGTGTAAACTCAATAACAGTCACTCCGTTTGACGCCGCTTATGAGACCCCCGATGATTTCTCAGAGCGTCTGGCCCGCAACCAGCAACTGCTGCTCAAGGAGGAGTCACATCTGGATAAGGTGGTTGATCCTGCCGGCGGTTCATACTACGTTGAGAATCTGACTGAGGCTCTGGCAGAGCAGGCATGGAAACTGTTCCTCTCTGTTGAGGATGAGGGCGGTATGCTTGCAATGGTCAAGGCCGGTAAGGTTCAGGAGGCAGTCAACGCCACCAACGCCACACGTCATGACAACGCCGCCAAGCGTAAGGAGTCACTGCTGGGAACCAACCAGTTCCCCAACATCAAGGAGATGTCTGAGGGCCGTAAACCCAAGACCTGCAACTGCTGCTGCAAGGCTGAAGGTGAGCCCACCATCGCTACCCTTGACAGCGCACGCATAGCTTCACAGTTTGAGGAACTCCGTCTGGCAACCGAGGCCAGCGGCCGCCGTCCCAAGGTATTCATGCTTACCATAGGCAACCTGGCCATGCGTCAGGCCCGCGCCCAGTTCTCGGGCAACTTCTTTGGCTGCGCAGGTTACGAGATTATTGACAACCTTGGTTTCAAGACCGTTGAGGATGGAGCCGAGGCAGCACGCAAGGCAGGCGCCGATATAGTTGTGCTCTGCTCAAGCGATGACGAGTACGCCGAGTACGGTCCCGCCGCATTCAAGGCCGTTGGTGACAGTGCAATCTTTGTGATTGCCGGTAACCCCGCCTGCATTGAGGACCTCAAGGCCGCAGGTATTGAGAACTACGTTCACGTACGCTGCAACGTACTTGAGACACTGAGAGATTTCAACAGCAAGCTTAACATCAAATAATCCGTAGTTATGAAACCTGATTTTAAAAGTATCGACATAAA
>JAFZKA010000111.1 GCA_017551925.1 Bacteroidaceae bacterium
CTCATCAGCCAGTTTATAAGACAGTTCTGTTGAAATGCTGGGATACAGAGTTGAGTTGTAGGATTCCTTACTCAAATTACTCAGATTATAATAGTCGTAGTAATAAAAGGAGTTTCTGCCATATGCATAGTCTGCCAGAGAGTATAAGCCAGGTGTGGATATACCGATATTGAAATCAATGTCTCCCTTCTTTTCCTGAGCCTGAACGGCCAGTGGCTGGAACATTGAAAAGACTAATGTCAAAAGCAAACAATTTCTCAAATGCATAATTGTAATTGTTAGTCCCCAAATATAGACATTATTACACGTTTGTTCAACAACAACCGATAAAATATAGAAAACTGATTAAAAAGTTGCATATTTATTAAACTTTTCATTTCTTTGCAGACAGAACAATGTATTATGCCTGTATTAGTTGACATTAAAAAACTCAGAAAGACACGGAGATTCACCCAAACACAATTGGGTCTTCTTTGCGGAATGAACAAATCCCAGATTTCACGTATGGAAAAAGGGACTTTGGGCAGTCCGGAAACCGTATCCAGAGTGTTGAATGCATTAGGTTATGAGATAAAATATGAGGTTGTTGACCGTTTCAGCAATTTGAAATCTGAAACAGAAATAATTCTTGACATCCTCAAACATTTCAAAGAGACTAATGCTCAAAAATACGGCATAATCAAATTAGGATTATTCGGCAGTTATGCCCGTGGAGAACAAACGCCCTCAAGTGATATAGATATTTGTTTATTAATGGAAGAGCCGTCCCTCTTTAAAGTGGCAGGAATCCACTATGAATTAAAATCTATTTTCAAAAAAGAAATAGATCTGTTACTCCTTTCCGAATCATTACAAAAAGATCTAATCAACGAACTTAAAAAAGATACAATCTATGTTTGAAAACAAAAAAAGAATCAAGACCTACCTTGAAACCATTATCAAAGAAACAGAACTGGTTGCAGAGATGTCAAAAGACATCAATACTCCTAACGACTTTTTGACAAGTCTAAATGGTATGACCATATTCAGAGCTTGTGGAATGAGCATTCAATTTATCACAGAAACGCTGGTAAAAATCAGGAATCTTGCAGGAATGGATTTTTTCAATTCATACAAAGTTATTCCCTGGAATGAATTATTTGGTATGAGGAATTTCATATCTCATGAATATTCTGATGTTAATGAAAACTTCATCTTTAGCACCGTAAAAAAGGACATGCCTACTTTGATGACTATAACTCAAACAATGCTTGATGACCTGAATAGCGGCAAGTTGGATGAGTATATCCAATAATGGTTTCTTTTTGTTACATTTGCGTAATAAAAAATCAGGACTATGGAGCGTAGCATAGAATATCTGCAGTTGCTGGCCAAGAGTTTTCCCTCAATCGCGGCTGCATCGACTGAAATAATAAACCTGGAGGCTATACTGAATCTGCCCAAGGGTACCGAGCATTTTGTGACCGATATCCACGGTGAGTACGATGCATTTGATTATGTGTTGCGTTCGGCATCGGGCGTAATACAGCAGAAAATTGAGGCTGTGTTCGGTGATGAACTTAGCGTGGAGGATAAGCGTACCCTGAGCGCCCTGATAAGTTACCCTGAGGCCAAACTGCGTGCGCTAAAGGCTGAAAATGAGAATCTTGACGAGTGGTACAAGGTTACTCTCATGCAGATGATTGCTGTGCTCACCCGCGTATCGTCACGCTACACCCGCTCCAAGGTGCGCAAGGCCCTGCCCAAGGACTACGCCTACATCATTGAGGAACTTATGCATGAGACACGCGGCACGTTCCTCTCCAAGCATAATTACCTCAAGGCCATTGTTGATACCATTGTCTCAACCGGTCGTGCAAGCCATTTCATTACGGCCATTGCCGATGTTACACGTGATCTGGTCATCGACCAACTCCATATAATAGGCGATATCTACGACCGCGGTCCGGGCGCACACCGCATTATGGATATGCTCTGCAACTATCGCGATTTTGACATACAGTGGGGCAACCACGATGTGGTCTGGATGGGAGCAGCCAGCGGAAGCGCGGCCTGCGTGGCCAACGTAATCCGCAACAGCCTCAAGTATGCCGATATGAGCACCCTTGAGGATGGCTACGGCATAAACCTGCTGCCGCTTGCCACCTTTGCAATGGAGACATACGCCAATGATGACTGCACACTCTTCAAGCCCATCAAATCTGACCAGACTCCAGCTGAGGACGTGCCGCAGACCCGCCTCCTGTCACAAATGCACAAGGCGATGGCCATAATCCAGTTCAAGATTGAGGCAGAGGTTATTGCACGTCATCCGGAGTTCAAAATGGATCATCGGCTTCTGCTTGACAAGATAGATTTCAACAAGGGAACGGTTATCTGTAACGGACAGGAGTACAAACTGCGAGACACAAACCTGCCTACAGTTGACCCCAAGGATCCGTACAAACTTACCCCGGCCGAGAAAAACGTGATAGACCGCCTGGTGCACAGTTTTACCAACAGCAAGGCTCTGGCGCGCCACATGGAGTGCCTCTTTGCGCACGGTTCACTATATCTGGTTCACAACAACAACCTGCTCTACCACGGCAGTGTACCCCTGAATGATGACGGCACTTTTGCATCATTGGAGATACAGGGCGTGGAATACAAGGGCCGCGAACTGTTTGACATGCTTGAAAAAATGGTCCGCACTGCCTATTTCTCCACCTCCGATGATCCCCTCAAGGAGTACGGCAAAGACCTGTTCTGGTATCTCTGGTGCGGCCCCGTATCGCCACCCTTTGACAAGAAGAGCATGGCCACGTTTGAGCGATATTTCATTGAAGATGCAAGCACGCACGTTGAGGAAAAAGGCAACTACTACCGCCTCAAGAACCGCCGTGACATCTGCGAGATGATACTGCAGGAGTTCGGCATCACCGATATGGAGCACGCCCACATCATAAACGGACACATCCCCGTAAAGGCTGCAAGCGGCGAGAGTCCCATCAAGGCCGATGGCCGCCTGCTGGTTATTGACGGCGGATTCTCAAAGGTCTATCATGAGCAGACCGGAATAGCCGGCTACACCCTGATTTACAACTCACACGGCATGCGTCTGGTGCGCCACCATCCGTTTGAGTCAATCCAGCAATCCATAGCTCAGGGCATGGATGTGATAGCCTCCACTCAAGTGGTTGAATATACTGAGAATCAGATTCTGGTGCGCGATACTGATAAGGGCAAACGCATCATGGCCCGTGTTGAGGACCTCAAAGCCCTGCTCCAGGCCTACCGCACCGGCCTCATCCGCAACTAGTAAAAATGTGCAATTGGGGACAGTCCCCAATTGCACATTTTTACTACGGATGCACCGGGCGGACGTAGTAGAAGTTGGTGCGGTTGGGTTCCTGCATCAGGTAGTGCTTTTTCTCTCTTTTGCTGCCGTCACTGACAATAGCAGGACTCTCAGTAATGTACAGTGACGCACATCTTGTGTATTCTTTGCTCCAATCCATTGCAATGTCACCGCACATATAATTGGCGTAGCTGTTTCTGTAAGGCAGAAAAATGCTCCGGTCAGTGTAACCCTCTTTTCGACTTGTAACTCTCCAGCCTTTTATGCCGTCACATTCCTCCCTTACCCAATCACAACTGTCAATAAGCTCTTGCATCTCCTGACTTGAAGGGAGCCGCCAATTACCGCCCCAATTGAATGATGCCACATCGGCCGTATCAGTATCAAGATTGTATCTGTCGCTGTTTACATACTCATGAATATCAAGAATAGGCTTACCGTATTGATACGTCTCGCCGTATGCATTCTCCGCAGTAGATCCCACATTGACGGTTGCCCATTTAACGCTCAATCCTAGATCAACATACTTGTAGTCCGATTGGCCCGATCCCGGCTTAACAACGGTCACACTGCAGGATGTGCTTGCACCTCCGTATGATGCCGTAACGGTACACTTTCCGGCCGATACAGCCGTAATCACGCCATCCTTCACACTTGCCACACGGGCATCGGACGATACCCATTCAATCCTGGTGTTGTCAGCCACCATACCCGGCTGAGCCAATGCATATTCAACGCAAACCTCACCCGCCTCAAGGCAAACATCATTATCATAAATCATAATGGAAGGCTCTCTGGTTACATCGCCAGGCCGGTAATCACGCACCAGTCTTACCGGAAGCAACGGACTACGATTCATGTCGTACTCAAAATCACCCGGCTCGGATCCATCGGCAGTCATCCGGAAATAATAGAAATAGTCAGAATCATCACCAAAATAATCATCAAGATCTACAATCACAACACTACGGTCCTCATATCCGGGCATCTCGCTGAAACTCCAGCCAAAGTAACACTCCATTCCCAGGCTGTCAGCCATTTTTACATTATATCTCCAGTTCGAACGTGTCTCATGCTCCAGTTCCTCATATTCAGTATATGTGGGGAGCCTCCATCCCTTCTCAAGCAGCCACTCAAACGGCGCCGTCTCTCCCTCACGGAACATACCGCCAGGCTCATACGGAGTTAACGCGCCCACATTGGCCGATGACCACAGCACGCTCAGTCCCAGATCAACAGCCTCCGGCTCTACAATTGCCACGTTTATCCTGCACACAGCCTCCATATTGTCGATACGTGCAGTCACGGAACAGGAACCGGCAGCCTTAGCCGTAACCACACCTGTTTCTGAGACCGATGCAACCGCGGGGTCCGATGTCTCCCATGTAAAGATCCCGCCATCAACCGGATGCTGTGGAGTTGTAATGACCTTTATCTGTTTTGTTCCGCCCACAGCCATATCAATATCACTGCCAAGACTGATGGATGTAAAGTCATTCTTCTCAAGACTGCGGACAGGACGTACAGTCATGCCCAGACACCTGCTTGAAAACATGTTGAGTGGAATATCCTCAGGATCATCGACCTTGAACATTTTGCAGTGGTAAGCGTAGAACCCATTCATATTTGAAGTCCAGAACTGGACATTATCACCTCTGTCAAGCGGTTCGTTACCATCTATGCATCCCGATGCCGGCAGAAATATGTACTGGTCCTCAAGTCCTTCGGCCTTTGAGTAAACCTTGGCGCCATATACGCCGTTGACGGTGGTCCACTCCCAAGTGCAGCACCATATCAGCTCCTCCATCTCCTTTTTGGTGGGCATGCGCCAGCCGTTTCCCCAATTTGCAGATGCTGCATCATCGCCCGGCTCAAGAACTTTCCGGCCATCTTTCGTTGGATACCACTCTCTGGGCTCATATTTGGTATATGGATTTCCGTTACCGTATTTGTAGTTGCCTGAACTGAAGAACTCCTTGCTCTCCACCTCGGCCCAGGCATAGTACGTACCGTAATCAGATGGTTTGCGTGCGCCCATGTTCGTGGTAGCCCATCGGACCGAAAGACCCAAATCAACACTTTCATGCTTGTCACGTGAGTTCTTTGCGGCGGCACTGACTGCAATACCGCACAGCAATATCAATCCTATGCGTTTCATTTTTACTGCAGTGTGTCAAAGTTCAACCATCCATTCTTGGTAGTCCTGATACGGCATTTCGGAAAACGCCCGTGCAGGGCCTTGGCCTCATCCATAGTCATGTCACCCTCAATCTGGAATCGGCCTATTTCCATCTTATCCATCCATTCAGGTATCACAACCTTGCCCATGAATACCAGATGCAGTCTGTCAAGACGGTCTATCTTACGGAATATCTCAGGTACCTGTTTCACCTTGATGTACAGGCCGTCAAAACCGTTTTCAGACTTATCCTTCATCTCTTCTATCAGTTCTTCTTCGGTCTTGGCCACGCGCACGAACCAGCCCAGTTTTGGAGTAAATGCGTATGTCTCAGGGTTCTGCTCCATGCCTGCTATACCTGACCATAGTTCCATCTCTGTGGTTACTTGTTCTCCGGTAGCAGGATCCTCCTTGATATACTTGAACTCCGTTCTCACCATTTCAGGAAGCATGTTGTGGCCGGCAGTCACCTTATCAGGCGTACGCCCGTTCTCATCAAAAGGCAGGAACTTGAGGAACCAACCGTCAAACTTGGTGGGAGTATCCATGCTGCAGCCTCCTCCACGGACATCGCCCGGACGGTATTTCTTGACTATGTTCATCCAAAACTTACGGTCCGGACGACCCTTTGATGCGTTGATAAACTCATTGAGTATCGGCTCCAGGTCATCAACCCACCAGCCTAATCCGTATTCCCTCAGACGGAGTGTCTTGTCCAGGACCTTCTGCCAATCTTCAGGGGTACCCTTAAGTGTAATATCGGGAATTCCGCAACTCGTGTAAATTACAATGTATTCAAAATAAGCCTTGACGCCCTCCATGAGAGTGGCTCTTGACACCGTGCGTTCGGTAACACCGGTTGTGGTGAAATCGGCCTCCATAAGGTCAGCAATGCCGTTCAGGGTATTATCCCTTATCTGATCCGCGAACTTTCCAATTATTTCATCCCAATCAACAGGTTGAGTGAGAATGTCCACACTTGACCGAACAATAAGACTCATCTTATCCTCATGCTCCACTATCAGATGGCGCATCTCTTCAGAGTTGTCATTTATATAATGTGCAAATCCCTGGCTTATCAGAATCCAGATGACATCGGGCGTAAGAACCACGGGCCGATGATTTGAAAAGGCCTCAATCATTCCCTTGAAGAAAGGGTTATCCATAAAGCCGCACAGGCTATCATTGCCGTAACTGGATGCAATGACCCTTTCATCTTCACGGCTTATCCCTTTGTCCCTCAGGATACTGCTGATATTGTTGCGGCCAGGATATGCCCAGTACAGATTCTCCGGCTTGGGCAAATTAAGGTCCACACGGAATGTTACGGAACCCGGCTCCTTACTTATCACATCCTTTTTCTTACCTGCCCATGCCTCTGAGTTCATGAGCAATGCCACCGTGGCAAAAATCAAGACAAATCGTTTCATATCGTTTGGTTTTTGCTGCAAATGTCAGCATCGGGCGGCTCAGCAGCAAGAAAAAAGCGTTGCAAACCCGTTGCATTTTTTTTGCGACGTTTCTGCGACGCCTATTCTCCCGCCAAAGTGTCCCACATCGAATCAGAGCTAGAGGCTTGTGGGGCCTATGAGCGTGGGACACACCCTCAAGATGAGGGGGTGTAACACAACGTACCCCGCTGCACGGGCTGTGAGCGGGGTAATTGTGGGACACTTTGGCAAGCAATCAGCGGATCTCGCGCAAAATTGCAAGCAAATGATCAAACACCATCGGCACGGTAGCAAGCTCCAGACGTTCTGAGGGTGAATGTACACCGCGCAGTGTGGGGCCGATGGAGATCATATCCAGATCAGGGTATGAAGTCAGGAACAGACCGCACTCCAGACCGGCATGAATGGCCTTGACCTTGGGATCCTTCCCGAACAGTTCCTTATATGTACGTACGGCAATAGCCAGCAGTTCCGATTTGGGATTAGGAGTCCAGCCCGGATAGCCGTCATTGCGCGATACCTTGGCGCCGGCCAGACGGAAACAGGCTGCAAGAGTCTCCTGCACAGCATACTTGGCAGATTCAACTGAACTGCGCTGGCTGGCCAGCATGGTAACCTTACCCTGCTCTGTACGGATTCGGGCCAGATTTGAACTGGTCTCCACCAGTCCCGGCACATCCATGCTCATGGCATATACACCATTGAACACGGCAAAAACAGAACGTATGATATTGCGTGCCACAGCGGTCTCAATGCAATCGGTCACGGCATCGGTTGATTCCATAAAGAACTTGGCCTCACGTTCAGTAACGTGATACTCATCCTGAATTTCCGATGCAAACACGTTGAAATCAACACGTATTCTCTCACGGTCAGCAAAAGGAACGGCAATGACAGCAGTAGCATCACGCGGAATGGCGTTATGCAGATTGCCTCCGCTCAAAGAAATCAGACGCAAATCATACTTATCCAAGGCTGAACAGAGAAAACGGGCCAGTATCTTGTTTGCGTTGGCATAACCTTTATCTATGTCATCACCTGAATGGCCGCCGTGCAGTTTGTCCACGCCCACACGCAGAAAGAAATACCCTGCAGGTACAGCCTCAGCCTTGTAATCAAATTCCACACTTGTATTGATACCGCCTGCGCAGCCTATGAATATCTCGCCCTCATCCTCAGAGTCAAGATTTATCAGCATCTTTCCGTTCATCATGCCTGATTTCAACTGCGTGGCTCCGGTAAGACCAGTCTCCTCGGATACCGTGAACAGGCACTCCACTGGACCGTGTTCAATCTCCTTGCTGTCCAGAACAGCCAATGCCATAGCCACTCCCATGCCGTCATCGGCCCCAAGAGTGGTGCCGCGTGCCTTGAGCCAGCCATCCTCGACGTATGTCTCAATGGGTTGGGTCATGAAATCATGTTCCAAGGTGGCATCCTTTTCACAAACCATATCCTGATGCGCCTGCAGAATCACCGTCTGACGGTTCTCATAACCCGGGGAGGCCGGCTTTGAAATAAGCACATTACCCACCTCATCCTTACGGGCGGCAAGTCCCCGTGCAGCAGCAAAGTTCAAAAGATACTCACCCATCTTCTGCTCATGGCCCGACGGACGCGGTATCTTGCATATTTCCAAGAAAATGTCCATCACTTTCTTGGTCCAATCTGTCTTATTCATAATGTTTCTTAAAAAATCCAACAGTCCCCAAAAATAGTAAAAAAGCCCTAATATGTCAACAAAGTTCATTAACTTCGCGCCGCATATGTGGAAAACGTTTTTTACTGTGTCAGTTTTTCTTGTTGCAGCAGTGGTTTTACTATCTGTAAGCATACTGCTCAAAAAGAACGGAAAGTTCCCGAACATACACGTGGGGAGCAATCCTGCAATGAGAAAGCACGGTGTAGGATGCGTTGAAGCACAAGACAAACAGGCCCAAAAGGACAACCCTCTGGCCGTAAGTGAAAAAAGCAAATAACTAAATGTAACTATATGAATATCAAGTCCGTTTCTACAGTTATTCTGTCAACAGCATTAGTTTTGGGATTATGCCAGTGCAAACAGCAGGCTGCAACCATTACTCCTCAGGAGCATGCACCCGTAGCCGTTTCAGGCCTTAAGATTGCATTCGTTGATGTTGACTCCCTTCTGGCAAACTACGCTTTCTATCAGGATCTTGCTGAGGAGATGACCCGCAAGGAGGAGAACTACCGCCTTGTCCTGGCTGAAGAGGCCAACAAACTCCAAAAAGAGATTGCAGATTTTCAGAAAAAGATTGAGAACGGAGTATATTCTTCAAGAGAGCGCGCTGAGTCAGAGCAGAACCGTCTGAACAAGAAACAGCAGGCCTTTAATGAAAAGACCCAGAAATACAGCATGGATCTTGAAAATGAAGGTGCCGCCAACTCACAGAAAATCAGCGAGGCCGTTGACACATTCATCAAGGAATACAACAAGACACACGGTTACAACCTGATAATCAGCAGGGCAAGTCTGCTTTTTGCCGATGAATCACTGAACATCACAGCCGAAGTTCTTGACGGTCTGAACGCAGCCTATACCCCGGCAAACGAGTAATCAAAAACCACAATACATGAAAGAGGGTGACTGAACAGATCAGTCATCCTCTTTTTCATTATGTATTAAGGTGAACATAAAAAAGAAAAACACTATCTTTGGGAAAAATACAAATAAATATGAAACACTTCAAGTATATCCTGGGAGCAGCCGTTCTTGCCTGCATCCCGTTTTCAGTAAGTGCCCAGTTCATGATGTTCGGAGGCGGAAATCGTGCCAGCCAGGACAGTCTGCGTAAGATTGCCGCTGCCGATTATGCCGATATGCTGGAAAAAGTCGGCGTAGGTCAGCCGCGTGAAGGCCGTCAGCCCAACAGTCAGGACGAGAGCAAACACCCCAACTATGATGAACTTATAGCCAATCCCTACCCCTTCTACCCTGACCCGCTCGTTACAGAAAGCGGCAAGAAGGTAAAGAACGCCAAGATGTGGCAAAAGGTACGCCGTCCTGAGATAGTAAAACTGTTTGAGGACAATGTCTATGGCCGAATCCCCGACAATGTACCCGGCGTTAAATGGGAGGTAACCAGTGAGGAGAAAAAGGATTTTGCAGGCACACCGGTAGTGGTCCGCATGCTTAAAGGTGTAGTCGATAACTCCAGTTACCCCGCAATAACGGTTGAGATACAGGCCAACGTGGTATATCCTGAAGGCAAGCAGAACCTGCCCGTAATCATAGAGTTCGGATTCGGAGGCGGTGACCCCACCCGTGTCCGCGCAGGCAGCACATCATGGCAGCAGATGGTAATCGAGCGCGGTTGGGCAGCAGCCACCATCAACCCCTCATCAATCCAGGCCGATGCAGGTTCAGGCCTCACAAACGGCATCATCGGACTCTGCAACAAGGGTCAGTTCCGCCAGCCTACAGACTGGGGCTCACTCCGCGCATGGGGATGGGGACTTTCACGTCTTATAGACTACTTTGAGACCGATAAGACTTTCGATGCCACCAAGTGCGCCATTGAGGGTGTATCACGCTACGGCAAGGCATCGCTCGTGGCAATGGCATTCGAGGAGCGCATTGCTGCAGGTTTCATTGCATCATCAGGCAAGGCCGGTGCCGCAGGATGGCGCCGTGACTGCGGTGAAAGCATCGGCAACATCGTTTCAAATGAGGAGTACCACTGGGTATGCGGCAACCTCATCAAATACGGCACTGACCCATATACTGAGAATGACCTTCCCGTTGATCAGCATGAACTCATCGCCCTGTGCGCCCCGCGTGCCTGCTTCATCTCCACCGGCAGTTGGAACGGTGACAAGTGGCAGGATGTGGTTGGTTCATTCATTTCGGCCTCAAAGGCTTCACCTGTTTATGAACTGTTTGGTTACAAGGGCGTAGGAACTGACCTGTTCCCCGGAATGGACAACGGGCTGATGGACGGCCGACTCACCTATCGCCAGCACCATGGCGGACATGAGGCTGGGCCCAACTGGCCGTTCTTCCTGGACTTCTTTGAGCGTGAGGTCGTCTCGCAGAAATGACACAAAAGGACCGGTTCCCTGTGTCATCCTTACCCGCAGAATTGAAAATGACACAGGGAACCGGTCCTTTTGTGTCAGCATTTAACATTTTGAGGTTCCTGAAATCTTAATAATAGAAACCACTTAAACACATCGACTATGAAACGGATAATGATGATTAGCATTGCAGTTGCAGTCCTTCTGCTTTGCGGTGAGAGCGTTCAAGCACAGTCAAGAGTTTCACAAAGACCAAGAACAGAGCGCAGGGTACGTGACGAGCGTCCTCCAAGAGAACCCCGTCGTCAGAACATCAGAATTGCCGAGCCCCCAAAGCCGGTTCTCAAGATGGTTGATGCCGATGCCATACATGCAATTGAGCGTGAATCATTTGATCACAACCGCCTCAAGATGACACAGATGATAATATCCACCGGCGGACTGATGACCACGTCACAGATAATCGCAATATCAAAAGCATTTGATTTTGACAACAACCGCGTACAGTTCCTTACCATGGCCTACCCCAACTGTATTGACAAGGCTCTGTTTTACAAAGTACTGGGGACTATTGATTTCAATTCCAGCAAAGAGAAAATAATAGATTATGTCATTAATTTCAAGCATGACAATCCTGATAGGAGGCCACCTGTCAATATATCGAATGCTGAGATGAATGAGATTGTCAAAGTGCTCAAGAACGAATCTTTTGATTCAACGCGCAAGAAACTGGCCGGTATGATAATAAGCGGGAGCATACTCACATCACGTCAGATAGCATCTATGGCCAAGACCTTTGATTTTGACACTAACCGCTATGACTTTCTGCTTCTTGCATCACACAACTGCTCAGACCTCCATAACTACGTGATTGCAGCCAACACGCTTGATTTTGAAAGCAACAAGCGCCGTCTGATGGATGACATCACCCGCAAACCGTAAAGCACTTCACCATGCATCATAAAAAAAAGACGATCCAAACGGACCGTCTTTTTTTATCAGCTTAAAACTATCATTTTGCAAGCAGTTCTCCCAGCGCCTTATCCAACTGATCTCCTCTAAGATTACGCATAATGATAGTACCTTCTGAATCAATCAGGAATGTGCTGGGAATAGACCTTACACCGTAAATTACTGCAGGAGAATCCTCAAGGTCCTCACCGTTCAGCAACTGGATCCAATCCATGCCGTTCTCTTTAATGGCAGATTTCCAGTCATCCTGATCATCATCAACAGAAACGCTCACAATCTCAAAACCTTTTGATTTGTATTTCTTGTAAGCGGCTTTCAGATTGGGAACCTCACCCATGCAGGGGCTGCACCAACTTGCCCAGAAATCAAGCAGAACATATTTGTTCTTGGCAACAACACTTGACAGTGAAAGTTTGCCGGAAATATCATCTTTTTTCCTGTCCAGAAGCCCTGCCTCAAAATCAGTGTACTTGCGCCCGACGCTGATGTTAATTTGTGACTGCATTGCTGATTTCAACTGATTCAAAGCCTCATTTCCGCTGAATCTGTCCTCAAACAGGCCAATAAGTTCAATCACTTTCTCAGGCTCGAACATTGAGTAGTTCTCAATCAACTGCTGGACACCGAACAGTTTATCGGTATTATCCTCAATACTGGCAAGTACAACATTCTCATATGTATCCTGCAACTCGCCAAGTTGTTTTATAAGGTCTGTGCAGTCACCCTGTGTAGCCGTTGTAATCTTGATCTTGTCCTGAAGTTCCTCTGCCTGAGTATTCATGGCGTCCATTCTGTCATAGAAATCCTGGAACGCATCATTGTTCTCAGTACCCACAATATGCTGTGAGCCGGTGAACATGTCGCAATCAAGCAATATGGTTCCCTTTTCAAGGAAAAGCTGGCATCCGCTCAACTGACCCTCAATCTCAAAAGTGATGATACCAATCCGGCAGGAATCAGTGTTGCCGGTCAATACGAACTTTCCGTTCTTGACCACATCAGAATCCTGAGCCACAAGACTGTTGTTCTCAACAGTGTTCAGAGTTACAACAATACCGTCCTCCAGACCCTCAATATGGCCTTTAATCTTATAACTTGTACCGCCGCATGAGGCCAGGAATGCAAAAGCAAGCAGAATGAAAAGTATCTTTCTCATTTAGATCAAATATTGTGAACTGATTGATTCATTTGAAATGACCCTGCGGATAGTCTCGGCAAACATCTGTGCAATAGAGAGTTGCTTGAGTTTCTTGCAGGGAATGGGATTGCGGTAAGGAATACTGTTGGTAAATACAATCTCCTCAAGATGTGAATTGTCAACACGTACCGGAGCATCGCCTGACATCACGCAATGTGAAGCAATGGCACGTACAGAGTTGGCACCAGCCTCTTTCATGACGTCGGCAGCCTTACAGATAGTGCCTGCCGTATCAACAATATCATCAACAATCACCACATTCTTGCCCTGGACATCACCGATGATACGGATCTCATCAACCACATTGGCGCGTGAACGGGTCTTCTGGCAGAGAACCAGAGGCACATTCAGGAATTTTGCGTATGCACTGGCACGCTTACTGCCGCCTACATCGGGAGCAGCCATTACCAGTTCATCCAGTTTAAGGCTCTGGATATAAGGCATGAAGACCATTGATGCATACAGGTGGTCAACGGGCACGTCAAAGAAACCCTGAATCTGATCTGCATGCAGATCCATGGTAATAACCCTGTCAATACCGGCTGTGCTCAGCATATCGGCCACCAACTTGGCACCTATTGAAACACGCGGTTTGTCCTTACGGTCCTGTCTGGCCCATCCGAAATAAGGCATTACAGCGTTGACTGACTTGGCCGAAGCACGCTTGGCCGCATCAATCATAAGCAGCAGTTCCATAAGATTGTCCGATGACGGGAATGTAGATTGCACCAGAAAAACATCGGCGCCGCGGATTGATTCCTCATATGAAACGGCAAACTCACCGTCTGCAAAGTGAACCACATTCATGTTGCCCAGGGGGCAGTTAAGATAATCACATATCTCTTTGGCCAGGTACATTGTATTTGTACCGCAGAAAACCAGGAAAGGATTGCTTGAATCCATAAAGAAATGAGTGTAATTGTTTAATTATTTTGCTCTGCAAAGTTACAAATAAATAGGACTCACCACCGGCCCTTTTCTCCAATTTTTACATTATTTATCAACAACCTGTTTATCTCATTCTATTTGTATTACTTTTGTGCTTTTAAAACTCATAGTCAAAGACTTGTTTATATGAAAAAGATCTCATCAGTTTTGATTACCCTGTTGGTATTATCGGCCGCCTGTGCAAGTGCAAAGCCCTTATCCATCCTTCTCAGGCGTGCAGTACCATTGTCATCGGGCGGCACCAGAATCAGTCTGCCGCTTGACGGAAATCAAATTCTGTCACATATTGATTACCTGTACAGTGTAAGCGATGGCCCTTTCATTCAGAACGGCTCCATGGCTATCACATTTGATGAAAACGGTTCAATAATAAAGACGGAATCCGCACAGAAAAATACAGATAATATCATCAACTTATATTCAACTCTGAATACAACCATTCCACTCAACGCCACGCTCTACAATATAAAGGTACAGACCGATGATGAATACAGGAATGAATTGTACTATATTGATTCTGAGACTGGCCAGAGACATGATATTTCGGTATCTATCACCACCAATTACAACGGTGAGCCCGCATATGTAATTGAAAAGAAACTTGACGACGCCGGCAATCTGATCGAGTATGCTAAAGTTGAATCAGAATTTGACGATCAGGGCCGCCCCGTTGTAACAGTCTTCTACTCACCGCATTTTACAGAACAGGACTCAATGTATCTTGACCTGTATAAAAAAGTTGAATATGAGTATCTGCCTGACGGTCTGGTTTCCAGCACAAGTTCACAGTATATCATCAGCCCAAACGGCAACAGTTACTGGCAACCAACAATAAGAACCATCTACGGGACCGATGCTGAGGGATATTACTGCGATGAATTACTCGACTTCGACACGACCGTTTCCGCCTGGAAAGGCATAGAGAAACGCAGGGAACTGGTCAATGAGGATGAGAGCACTATAATTAACTGGGAATGGAATGACGATACAGGTAAATGGGTACCGTATGACATGTCAACAGAAAGATTCAATGAATATGGCTGCACCATATACCAGGACAAGTATTCTTATGACACCACTTTGTGTGCTTTTTACCTGATTTATAAGAATGGCTCTGATTATATCGGTGACTCCCTGACATCAGAATGGAGCATCATCTACGACAAGCCTCAGACCATTGAGCAACTCTCTGATCCGGAATCACTTATATCATGGAGTTTTAAATATTCAGATATTTACTACACAGAACAGGAACTTGGCATTTCACAAAGTGATTATCCTAATCTGGAATTGCCTAAAAAAAGCATTTTATACTATCGCGTTGACGGCTGTGACAATGGCGTATATAATTGGGTACCAGATGAAATAATAGAGTATGAATATGCCCTGGTGCCCTTTAGTTATGACAATCCCGTACTCACTTTCCAGAAAACTTCAGAGAAGACTTATACCTTTGACAGTACCAATAACGAGTGGAATCTTTCACAGGAGAAAAAGTGGAAATATGATGAATATGGAACCTATATCTTCAGGGAATTTTATGAGAACGGTTCTATTTACGATCGCAAAACATTCCAATACAAATATGTCACACGCGTTGACGGAGACAGTTCCTATATTGAAAAACTCCCTCTCCTTAGAACATCTTCAGATATCTTCAATGGAGTCTATACGCCCTATGACAGCACATATTATGAGTATGACAATGAAAACAGACTGATTTACAAATATGACTTTTCAGAATGGAATCAGGCCGACAGTATCTGGGATGAGCAGATCAGGACTAAAATCACATATGGGAATAATATTGAAACAGAGATCTATTCCGTGTGGGATTATAAAGAGGAAGATTGGTTTGATTACAAAGAAAGCACAATTGAATACTATCCGTCAGGCGACATAAAAAATGTTTATACTTATCGCCTCATTCTTGATGACCGGGACAGTTTATTCTGGATGAAATATGATTCTGTGAACATTGTAAAAGATGATGCCGGCAGAATACTTCTTTATGAATCATACTTTTATCTGGATCCTAATACAAACCTGTGGCTTAGTGGCAGCAAGGAGGAAACCACATATAATGACACCACGCTTACCGGAACATCGGTAAAATCAAGAATGGACAGCAAAACAAACGAATGGTATCCGGTCAGCAAAGAGATTGAACAAAAGAATCTTCTTGGCGAGGTTATCCTGTCTGAATTATACCAATGGGATAATGACCTGAACTGTTGGATAGGCACGGAAAAGAAAGAGGAGGAACATGACAGAAACGGCAATGTAATTCATTCTGCAACTTATGAGTGGAATCCTGACTCCCTGAGATGGACCGGACTGACCCGGACAGATTCCGAATTTGATGAATATGGCACTCTTATTTGTGAATATTCCTATGATTCAACAGATTCAGACGGTAACTGGATACCTCTCTCCAAGACTCTGAATTATAGTGACTCATCTTTAGTTTTCCATAGTGAATACTACATGTGGGATTTAGGCCGCAACGACTGGCGTGGTTTGAGCAATACAGAAAGTCTTGACCTTCCGTTATTGATTATGGATGCTGAATATGACTGGGATGATGATGAATGGTGCTGGCAAGGCTCCAGCAAAGAAGTATACGCAATCAGTTCCGGCAAAGGTGCCAGGCAATTCAACTATGCATGGGATAAAGAGTCCAAGACTTGGATAAATGACATAATGATTGAAATGTCAGCAAACACAGATGCAAATAAATCGCTCACAATTATATCTACACAATCCAAATGGAATCTACAGGAATCAAACTGGATTTTGGATTCCAGAGAGACTCTCTCACAGTTCAAAAATGACTATGGGAATGTGGATTATATTCTTATTGTCAATGAGAAATATGATACTGACAAGAATGAATGGTATCACGTCTACAGCACAAAGGATGTCTATGTTTATGACAATGAGGCTGTGGTTGAAAGCATAAGCGTTGATGCCGATATCACCATATCAGAGGGCGTCATTTACGTCAATGCGGCCGATGAGAGCAGAATCACGATAGTATCAGTGGCTGGTGGTGTGGTGGCCTCGGGTACCCGCTCCGTTTCGGCCGCTGTTGTTCCCGGCATTTACCTGATTACAGTAAATGGAAAGACTGCAAAAGTCATTGTACGGTAGGGATTATTCCGTAGGAGTTTTGCGTTTGGAGACTTTTGAGGGATTGCTTGAGATAAACTCCTTCCAGCTTTTGGGCCCTTTCTTACCGGTATCGGGCCGCCCCATCTGCAGATAGTGGCAATACGCAGCAGCAAGGGCATCGGTAGCATCAAGGAACTTGGGCATATCCTTTTCATCAAGGTGCAAGATACGCTGAAGCATACCCGCAACCTGCTCCTTGCTGGCTGAACCGTTACCCGTGATGGCCATTTTTATCTTGAGGGGGGCATACTCTGTAATAGGTACGCTGTGGTTGATTGCGGCCGCTATGGCAACACCCTGCGCACGGCCCAGTTTAAGCATGGACTGCACGTTCTTGCCAAAAAAAGGAGCCTCAATAGCCATCTCATCGGGCAGATAGGCGTCTATTATGCCGTTCACGCGCTGAAAAATATGACCCAACTTGAGGTAAACGTCATCCTCCTTGCGCATGTCAATTACGCCCATAGTGATGATTGACGCTTTCTTATCTTCCACTTTGATAACGCCATAGCCCATCACGTTGGTACCCGGGTCTATTCCAAGTATTATTTTCTCTACCGGCTGTACTGCCATTTCATGAAATTTTCTTTTGCCAAAGATAGCAATAATTCAATCCTAATTGTTACCTTTGCGTCCGAATTCTGAAAGGGATTACGGTTTTGGGGCATTAGCTCATCTGGCTAGAGCGTTTGACTGGCAGTCAAGAGGTGACGAGTTCGAGTCTCGTATGCTCCACATGCAAAAAAAGTGGTCGTCAAAAACGGCCACTTTTTTTGTATGTGGAGCATGTGAACCTTGTTTTAATTTGCTTCGCAAATGCGCTCCCTACGGTCGCTTGGCGGCCTACCCGGCCGCTCTTACCCTCCGGGTTCGCCCCAAATGTCTTGCACTTGCGTATACTATTTTTAGTCCTAATCTTGCTACACCTTACTAAATTCTTACTAAAACTGGAAAAAGTACAATTGTTCTTTTTTATTGGTTTTGCCACAAATTTATCATTTTTTTGTGGCATAAAAGGACTGCATTCCTGTGTCATCTCACTCTTGAATTCAGTGCAATTACATGCCAACTGCCATCGTCGCGGCGGTCCAGATAGCCTTTCTTTCTGAATCCCTCTATCTGCTTCTGAACTGCCGAGCGGTTTACCTTCAGGTGCTCTGCCATATCTGAGAATGTAGCTGTGGGCTTCTGGGTCAGGAACTTAAGCAAACGGCTGCCGTTCCCGCTCCTGAAACTTATTCTCTGACCATCATACCACCATGTATCCTTGTCTGCATTCCTTACTATCTCTATCTCGCATTGCATTTCCTCACATACTGTCTGACGGAAATAAGCCAGGAATGATGCAATCTTGCCTATTGTTGCGTGAGCGCCGTCAGCGGGTACTTTGCCAATTTTCTGGTCTGCCCTATGCAGGGCCTCAAGATATTCGGCTTTCTTACGGTTCCGGATAACAATCATGGGCCATCCGTGACGGGCCATGATATAGTTCGCCATCAGTCGGGCAATGCGTCCGTTTCCGTCCTCAAATGGATGTATGCGTATGTAGCGGTAATGGAATAAGGCGGCCAGCTCCACAGGAGTCAGCTTTCCCTCTTTCTCCGCTGTGTTATACCAATCCACAAGGTCACTCATCATTGACGGCGTCTCTTCTGGCGGTGCATACTCAAACCTGTCACCGTATCGGGTAATGACGCTGTTAGGGCGTGTCTTGTACTGTCCGGCATGTACAGTGTAACTTGTCTGGCCACCTCCCGGCAGTTCACGGAACACGGTATAGTCCTCCCTCAATAATACCTTGTGCAGCTGGCGGATAAAGTTCTGTGTCAGTGGCATACTGGTGTCACGTACAGCCTCTTTCACCATCTCCACGCCCACCTGGCTGGCTTTCATATCCACAAAGTCCTTCAGGTCACCTTCTCCGCTCACCTTGCCAAACAGCAGCAGTAACTCCGTCTGTCCGTAAGTGAGCGTGTTTCCTTCTATGTGGTTGCTGTTGTAGTTGTACTCGGTTGTGAACTTGTTGCGCAGCAACTCAGCCTGCTTC
>JAFZKA010000010.1 GCA_017551925.1 Bacteroidaceae bacterium
CCCATTACCTTTGCAACCAACTCTGGTTGCATACGAAACAAGTCAACCACCAGTCAACTTATAACAGGAATAAGAATAACCAGAGTCAACTTCTCTTAGGAATAAGACAATCCGAGTCAACCTTTTTTAGGAACACACAAATTGCAACGGTTTTGCAACGCCTGTTTGTTGTTCTGATACACTATATGTACTTACATTTGTCCCGGAAACAACAAAACAAAGAATATGAAAAAGCATTTGGCCCTTCTTTCAGTAATGCTGTTTTTACAAGCAGCTACAGTCTGCGTGTTTGCTAAGAAGAAGGTGAAGCCTGAATACGTTGACCTGGGTCTGAGCGTAAAGTGGTGCACATGTAATGTAGGTGCCGCAACACCTCTGGATCAGGGTTACTTGTACAAATGGAACGGCATATGGAATGTCTTTGCAGACAATGCTTTCGTTAAGGGTGAAAGTGATATTACCAATTTACAGAGGGGTGAGGATTGGCGTACACCGTCCAATGATGAGATGATAGAACTGCTCAGTTACTGTACCTTTACTTGGGTTGAAAATTCTGACTCATGCGGTTTTAAGGTTACAAGTAACATAGAAGGTTTTACAGACCGTTCCATCTTTATTCCGGTTCAAAAAACCAGAGTTCCTATATATGAGATAGTCAATACCAGTAATGGCGGGCATTATCTTAATCCGGTGGATTCGTCATACAGTTATAAAGGGAATTATATGACAGACTTCATTAAAGATTCATACAGGCCAGGATTTCTTAGGATCAATGGAGGAGGCTATTTTAGGATGTTTAAAGAAGCACAGTTGTTCGAAGGCGAATATTATATCCGTCCCGTCAAGCCGTTGGATCCGGTTACACAGCAAAACAGAGTTCTGCCCCAGGTAGAGCTGAGAGAAACAAATTTTGATTATAAACCTATTGACATATCAGAGTTTGAAGAACTGGGAATTACGAATGTTGATGAGGGCCTCCAATGGTAACAAAGTCCGATGAAAAAGCTTATCTACATCATTTCTTTACTGCTTTTGCAAGCAACTGCTGCTTCTTTATTGGCACAGGATAAGCCCAAGGCCGGTGATCTTATTCAGGGAGTTGTTACCGATAGCGTCAGCCCTTTAATGGCAGTATATATCACAGAACTGGATTCGGCAGGCCGTGCAGTAGCATATGCTTATACTGATCAGAAGGGCGAATTCTCGTTCAGTCTGGTTAATCCAAAGGACAGGATTCAATTCAGTTATTATCGTAAAGAAAAGACAGTTCTCCCTATAGATAAGGCCTACTTTGAAATCAGAATGGAAGATGACAAGGATTTGCCGCCAATAGATTGGGAGGATTTTGCACCTTTGGATTCCCGTTTATTAGACCATCTAAGAGAAATAGACAGCAAGAATCAATTGGGTGTTTCAGATCCGGGAATTCCGCAACCCCCCAAAAATATCAGGGGACCTGAAGTACAGCATGAATACATTGACCTGGGTCTGAGTGTCAAGTGGGCTACCTGTAATGTTGGTGCCGCAACACCTCTGGATGAGGGTTACTTAATATGCTGGTAGCTCTATATTTCTTCCGCAGTTATGAAAAAACGTAAGATAAAAGTCCTGATTGCAAAAGGGTGGTACGTGGCGGTATGGTGCGTATCATATTCATTGTTTTCAATGATGAGCAGTTTTGCATCGGCCCAGGAAAAGACGGTTACGGTTGTGGCTGCCCAGGATACAATCAAGGCCGGCGATATGATACGGGGTACGGTTTCAGATAGCGAAGGGCCTATGATGCTGGTCAATGTCATAGAGAGGGATAGCGCCAACCGTATTGTTGCTAATTCCGTAACAGATAAAGAGGGTAATTTTTCTATCCGCCTTGTGAATCCGGCAGACAGATTGCAGATTATATATCCGGGTTATGAGATGGTTGATACTGTGATCAGCGGCACTTACTATAAGATCAAGATGAAGGTGGATGAGTATTTTCCTCCTGTGGTAATAGAGGCTGAACGTATCGATGAAATGACCATGTATGGCCCCATACCGCTTAAGTCTAAGCCTCTGCTTGTCTTGAATGGCCAAACCATAACCAGAAGAGACGTTGCATGGATAGGTATAGACGATAAAAAAACGGAATATTCCAAAAGAGAGTTGGCTCGTATTTTTGGAATTAGAGCCAGAAAGATAAAAGATTACAGAGTCCTGATAGGTAAGCCGGCTGTTACCAAATGGGGTACGGCTGCATGGTTCGGAGCGATTGAGGTGGAGACCCGGTAGCACTTTTACCAGTTTTTTCAGCTTCGTCGCTCAGGATTATATCAGTTTAGATAGTACACAACCAAAAGCATTGCATTATGAGTAAGAGAGTCCTTCTGTTTGTATTGGCATCGGTACTGATGCCATTCTGCATTTTTGCACAAGATTATGCAGTTAAAGGTTCGGTTTGGGATTTTGATACAGCAGAACCTATTTGTTCAGTAGCAGTTTCAGTTTATCAGATAACAGGAAATGATACTACATTCTATGGCGGTTGTTCTACTGATGACAACGGTTCTTTCATCATCGGTCAACTTAAAGCCGGCAACTATGTGCTATATGCTAAATCTGATAATCATTTCAATACCTCCAAGAGCTTTACACTCAGTTCCGAAAACGTCAAAGACCTTGGTAAAATTACCATGAAAGGCGGTCAGATGCTGGAGGAGGTTGCCGTATCGGCAGTTGTGGCAAAGATTGTTGATTACTTCCCGGAAAATGTATACGTTGACCTGGGCCTGAGTGTCAAGTGGGCCATATGTAATGTGGGGGCCGATAAGCCCGAAGATGTTGGCGGACTATACGCTTGGGGTGAGACTGATACTAAGACGGAATACAGTTATGCGACCTATAAATTCAGTGTGGATGGAGTCAGGGGCAATTATACCAAGTATTCCGATAAGGATAGTAAGACTGTATTGGACCAGGAGGATGATGTGGCTCATGTCAAGTGGGGAGGTAGCTGGAGGGTCCCCACCAGTGCTGAG
>JAFZKA010000112.1 GCA_017551925.1 Bacteroidaceae bacterium
CCAGGTAATCACGATGCTGGTCGATGTGGTTTCAAAGAACGGCAATCTGCTCCTGAGCGTTCCTCTTAAGGGTGACGGTTCACTGGATCCCACTGAATACAAGGTGGTCAAGGCCATCGGCAACTGGATGCAGATAAACGGTGAGAGCATTTACGGCACCCGCCCATGGAAAAGATACGGTGAGGGACCTAACGCCGATGCCTCAAACCCCATCCGTGCGCAGGGTTTCAATGAAGGTCGTCTTAAATATACATCGGCCGACCTGCGTTTCAACTGCAAAGGCGACAAAATCATTTATGTAACAGTGATGGGCGTTCCTGAAAAGGATATCACAGTGACCAGCTTAGGATCAAAGACGGAATACAACAACCGGAAGATCAAGTCCGTCTCCCTGCTCGGCAGCGATGAAAATGTCTCCTGGACGCAGAACGGCAGTGAACTCACCATAGGCAAACCGTCAGCCGTACCATCTCCTGAAGCTATAGTTTATAAAGTCACCTTGCGATAAGAGATAAGAATAATCTGTTTATACGAGAATTACCCGTTTTGAGATTGGGGGCTACACCATTGTGCCGGAATTGCATATCCCGCTTATCAAGGAGGAACAGAAACAGTGCTTAAGACCTATAGTCAATCCTGAGGTATCCCGAAAGATTGACACAAATGGACCGCATCCATGTGTCATTCCTTAAATCTTAGATTCAGTCTTCTTTACCCAAAACTTGTCTGGCCAGCGAGTTCAGTGCATCGGTGTCTATTGGCTCCAAAACGATTTCCTCCGGTTCCAGATCCAGCAGGAACTGCATGTAAGTTGGAAGAGTCAGCAACTGGCCCTCCCGGCCAACATTATAATCACCATATTTGATGATATGCCTCACGTGGTACTTCTCAGGATGTGCCAATACGGTTTTTGAACTCTTGGCCTTTGCTGATTTAGCTTTGACCTCCAGCGGTACACACTCACCATTCATCCTCACCAGAAAGTCCAGTTCCAGCCCGGAATCCTTTTGGAAATAATACAGATTCTGCTCTTTCTTATGCAGTGTATCGGCCATCAGATTCTCGTAGATAGCGCCCTTGAATCCACCAAGATTACCCTGGAGGATATCGGCACGCGTACCAGGTCCCAGCATCTCAATTAGCAATCCGATATCAGCCATATATACTTTAAAAACATTATCCTTGGCATTTCCTTCCATAGGCAGACCCGTTATATCGGTGTTGTAACAACGGCAAATTATACCAGCGTCCTCCAACCACTGCAGTGATCCTAAATAGATCTCACTGCGGCCGCCAGGCTTTATCTTGTTGTACTGAAACTTCTTGTTCTCCTTGGCCAGTTGCTTGGGAATGGAGTTGAAACATTCGCGAATATGCGGCTTGTTCTTGTCAGGGGCATATTTTATCATATCGTCGCGATACTCTTTGAGGATAGCCTTATGAGCCTTGCTCACATCGTTCATGTTGTTGGTCCTCAGAAATGCATTGACGGCATCAGGCAGGCCACCAATGGCCACATAGAGGTTCAGCAGACGTTTCATCGCTACATGAATGCCCGCAGGCACAGGTGTTACTTCCCGATAGAACTTACCCAGTGCATCAATAACTTCTGTGCTGATACCGTTCGCCCATAGAAATTCCTCAAAGTCAAGCGGATACATTTCAATGATGTCCTCTGAACCAACGGGAACAGAGTTTATTCCCGGTTCTTTCTGACTCACCAGCTTGCGATGCTTCTTTTTCTTTTCGTCACCATACCCTTGAACGCCCAACAGCGAACCAGTGGCAATCACATCAAAACGCCCGTCTTCGTTGAAGAATTTTAGTGAGGTACGTGCCTCTGGACAATCCTGTATCTCATCAAAGATAAAACAAGTCTCGCCGGGCGTGAATGTCACATCTTTAATTTGTGAAGAGAGGTTGAGCAAAATATCGTCAACGGCCTTGCTCCCCACGAAAGCATTGATGCGCTCCGGTTGCTTTATAAAATTGATGTAAACAACAGTCTTGTAGTTGTTGACTGCAAAATGTTGTGCGATGAATGTCTTTCCGCATTGACGGATGCCCATAATCACTAAGGGCTTATGTCTAGCAGCGTTTTTCCACTGCACCAGCGTATCTTCAATCTTTCTTTTTAGCATTTTTTCTAACGAATCTTGCTGCAAAGATACACTTTTTCAAACGAATAATAATCATCTTAATGCATTTTTTTGCACAAAAGAACAGCATCACCAATATTTACAAATAAACTGTATTTTTACAGTCGTAACATAGAACCACATATAATGCAGGAAGCACTTGATTTCTTAAACGCCCACAGGAATGTTGCCTTTGCAACAATAGGCACAAACGGCCGCCCCATGCTCCGTATCTTCCAGATAATGAAGATTGACGGACACACGCTATACTTTGCTACAAACATCCGTAAGAATGTGTATCAGGAACTGCAGGTAAACCCTGCCATAGAGATTCTGGCCTATAGGGACAATATTTCAGTGAGAGTAAGTGGCGATGCCGTTTTCGATGTACCGGGTGCAGTCCAGAAGGAAATCTACGATACCAATCCGGTACTCCAGCGCCTGTATCCTGATTACAGGGAACTGGCTTACTTCAGCATGGAGATAGAACGCCTGGATTATTATGACCTTACCCCGACACCTCCCATTCTCCGACACTATGATAAGGCCAGCGGCCAATACATGGATTTAGATCCGTTCCGGAAATGACACAAACGGACCGCATCACTGTGTCACTCTGGGTCACATGTGACTATCTCGATGTCACTGTAGGCTACGCGTTCGCCGGAACTGAGCGTGACGGCTTCAAGGCGGAGCATGGTGGCCTCAACGGGTTCAAAGTTTATGGTCTGCCAGATGGGGTTGTTCACTATATTTGAGAACTCACCCTGTGCCAGTTCTGTCCACTGGCGGTTACCTGTCATGGCCGATAGCCTGTAATGAGTGACCGTTCCTGTGCTGTTGTCCTGAGGCGGAAGGTACTTGAAGGAGCAAACCTTAGTGCGTGAGCCCAGTTCCACAAACAGTTGCTTGGGTGACGGCAGGAATACGTTCAGACTTGATGATTTCTTCTCACCCGAATCTGGAATATCAGGGGTAAGGTCAGGTGCGCGGAATACGCTTATGCGTGATATCAGCGGGCAGGCCTTGCTGTCCAGTACGGTAAAGCGCAGCTTGGTGGCCGTTACTGTGGGGAAACATATTATCCGGCGGTGGCCGATAGTGGTCAGGCCGTCACCTTCTTGAACCAGTTCATCCTTAAGATCGATCCATTCACCATTAACAAGCGCTTCAAGCTTGAATTTCTTAATACGCTGGCCCAGAGCAATATACTCCTCGGCCAGGAAACGGTTGAACTCAACCGGTTTTCTAAAATCAAGCGTAAGGGTGGCTTCTGTCACGCCGTCATCGGTAGCCCAGTATGTGCCTGGCTTTCCGTCAATGACCTTCTTGGCACGGAACTTACGGGCGCTGCATCTCACGTTTGAAGCCGTGACCTTGGCTTTACGGGCCAGATCGGTCTTGAAGACCTCATGGAGCATTTTGTTGAAGGCAATGCCGCGCAGGCTGTCTGTGGGATGAATGCGTCCGTTGGGGGCTATGGGGAAGTTGAGCAGCAGTGTTGAGTTGCGGCCCACTGACTTATAGTAGGTGTCCATAAGTTTGGACAGACTCTTTACGTGATCATTCTCTGTATCGTGATAGAACCATCCCGGACGGATGCTGGTGTTGGTCTCACCCGGTACCCATGAATCACCGTTTTCAAGCCCGTAGTGCAACTGCTGATACGGCACGTCACCGTCATGATTCAGAAGACTCCAGTTGGTCTCACCCACATTGCCGGCCTCAGTGCCCACCCAGCGCAGATCACCACGGTCACTGCCGTCATTCCATATAAGGCACTTGGGCTGCAGTTCACGAATCATCTTATAGGTCTCTGGCCACTCATAATATGTGGTGCGGTCTATGTTGCGGCGCTCGTTTGCTCCGCCGTACCAGCCGTCACCGCCGTTGGCTCCGTCAAACCACACCTCAAACATATCGCCGTACTCAGTGAGCAGTTCACGCAGCTGATTGCGGAAATAGGTCACGTATTCAGGGCGTCCGTACTCAGGATGATTTCGGTCCCAGGGTGACAGATAAACCGCATACTCCAGTCCCTCCTCGCGGCAGGCCTCGGCCAGTTCACGCACCACATCGCCCTGACCGTTTTTCCAGGGCGTGTTCTTGACAGAGTACTCTGTATATTTTGAAGGCCACATGCAGAATCCGCAGTGGTGCTTGGCGGTAAAGATAATGCCTTTCATACCGGCCTGCTTGCACACTCTGGCCCACTGGCGGCAGTCCAGGTCACTTGGGTTGAACAGGCTCAGGTCCTCATTGCCGTAACCCCATTCCTGGTCTGTATAGGTATTCATGGAGTAGTGAATGAATGCATACATCTCCATATCCTGCCAGCGCAGCTGGTTTTCAGTAGGCACCGGGCCGCACGGTGCGGGAGTGCTCACTTTCCTTGCCTGCGCATCAGGAATAAACGCCAAAAAGGCTATAAGCAGGACTTTCAGTGATTGAATGATAACTCTCATATATTATTGATAGGTTATCTTTTGGATAATCTGGCCGGGATCTATGATGGAGAGGGTTATTGTGTGGCTGGGGCGGGTCTGGTCAAGAGGCAAGGTTAGTGTGAACTCCTTGCGGTTCTCCAAGACCTGTATCTTCCACTCGCGTCCCCATTCCTGGAATATGTTTTCACACACCTGTGCGGGGCCGTTGTCAACGCTTACCGCAAAGCGGTTGCTGCGGTCGGTGGCAACCGGCCACATGGGCACTACTGATATGCAGAGCTGTATGGAATCTGCTTTAGGGTGGAGTGTACCCGCTGGAATGGCTATGTCAATGCTGCCTTCATCGTCAAAAATAAGCGGCTGTCCCATCTGGAGCGCCAGCCAATCGGTGCCTATGCCTTCAAGCATACGGAACGGTCCGGCGGCTTTTACAGTTGACAGATCAATCTTGTTCAGGTATTCGGGATGGCGCTGGTTGTCTGGCAGGCGGAAACGGGTTGTAGGCTCTTCAACGTATTCGGGCAGGTTCTGGTAGAGAGCCGTATAACCGGGTGGCACTTCTGATATCATCTGATTCCACTTGCCGTCCAGTTGGGTGTTGTAGCGCTTCAACAGATTGTCCAATTCATTTATAGCATGATTTGCCTGATAGGCATACAGCACGTTGCCGGTCTCATGGTTGGCCTGAGCATATAGGAACTTGCGGTTCATCTGATAGGCGGAATGCAGGCTGTAACCGAGCATCTGGAACAGAGCCGGAACCTTTTCAGGATCGACCGATCCCTCAATTACATCATAATCAAAACAAATGTTCTGATACTCCACAAGTCGCTTCTGGGCACTACCGGTTTCAAATGAGAAGTCAGTGTCATAGAGGCGGCTATACTCATGTGAATCCCATTCCATCTCATAGCCCATGAACTCCGGCTTACGGTCCCACGCCAGACGGTAATAATGGTCAAGAATGTTCTGGAATACAGGTTCCAGATCATCGCCTTTAACGCCAAAAATACCCGTCAGCCACTTGGCTTGCCATTTGTTGACATTCTCATACGTGAAAGAGCTGAAGTCATAAGCCATCTCCATGAACATGGTCATCTCAATCTCCATGGGCTTTATGTCACCCACATTGAGCAGCCAATAACGGTCGGCCCCTGCGGTGTAGGCCTTTAGCAACTCCTCATACATCAGCATGGGGGCGGTGGTTGATATCCACAGGTTGTCATGCGGAACTCCGCAATAGCTCAGGTGGTAATACACTCCGCTGTGACCGCTGCGTTTCTGCTCCTCACTGTTGCTCACGCGTTTCATGTAGCCGTAGTTGTCATCGGGCCACACAAGGGTTATGTCATCAGGTACGCGCAGGCCGGCATCATAAATGTCAAGCGTCTCTTTGTAGGGTACAAATATCTGCTGAAGTTTACTGGAAGGCTTTTTCTTGTACTTTTCAAGTATTTTACGCTGCTCGCCGAATACTTTCTCAAGTGTGCGGGCACGGTCGGCGGGATCAGAACTGCCGTGCATGGCTTCATCATGCAGACCGCGCATACCCATAGTATAGATGTTGTCATACCGTGCGGTCTCACGTATGCGGTCATCCAGTTTCTTGAGTATGGTGGCGCTGTTGGTCTCATAGTTCCACTCTCCGTCACGTGACTTGTCCCATTCAAGCACGGATGCGTTGTTGAACAGCAGCGGCTCGCAGTGACTGGTGGTTATCATTATGCCCCATTTGTCGGCCACCACTTGGCTTTCAGGGTGACTGTAGAACGGGCCTGTGCAGTCATGCATGGCCGGAGCCAGCATATTACCCTTCAGGCGCAGAATCAGTTCACACACGCGGTCATATGTCTTAGGACCGATGTCACCAAGGTCTGTCTCATAAGTATGCTCTGCCCATGTCTTAAGGCCCCAGTCCTCATCATTTATAAAGATTCCGCGGTACTTCACAGTGGGCTCCTGGCTCACATAGTTCTCAGCGTATTCAAAGACGCGCTTGTTACTCTTATCTATGGGAATATCGGCCCACCAGTACCACGGATTAACGCCTATTGCTTCACTCACATGGAACACGCCGTAGGCAAGTCCTCTGGCATCGGAACCGGTTATGTATATGTTGCCGTCATTGGTGTCAATGGCATAGCGCTCCCATGTGCCTTTCAACTCACGGTGACGGCCAGCTTTGTTTACTGTGCCTAAAAAGATTTTGGCACCGTTCACTTTATGTGTACTTACCTGCGGTCTTGTGCCCGATGTACGCTCAATGTCATCGGCCAGCACCTGCGCCATCTGCTTTACCAGCGGCGCATCGGCTTCATTATACACTATCGTGGCCTCTGCCAGATTGACTGAGGCGGGATTGCTCTGGGCTGCTGCCAACATAACTGCCAGCCACGTGCAAATGGTCAGTATTATTCTTTTCATATATTTATTTCACTCCGTCTCAAAGATACACAATCTCCGCCCAAATCCGTACCTTTGCACCCAATAAATGACTTGCACTTGCGTGAATCTTTGAGCCTCAACCCTTGCACAATCTCCCAATATTACCTTATATTTGCGGGAACAACATCTAATTATAACCGATTATGAAGAAGATTAAAATCCTTGCAATGCTGATTGCAACGTATATGTTCAGCATGACCTTTACATCATGTGATCAGAAGGACAAGCTGGATTCAGATCTAAACGGTAATGCCTCAAATGCCTATTTGCCGATTGAGTATGCTGACAAGCAGGTTGAAGCATGGTACATGTATACTGATCAGGGTTCAGACAAAACAAAGATTGAAGCGGTATTTCTTTTTGAAGACAGCACCCTGGTGGTTACAAAAGTCAAGATTTATTCAAAGGCTGACGGCCGCGGTCCGGAATACGGCATTAATGCCACCGGTCGGTATGTGATTACTCAGGGAGACTTTTCTAACGGTAAGGCCGATGTGGTTACCGGTGAGGGAGAGAAATTTGAGGTCAAAATTGAAAACGGCAAACTGTATGCCATGGATCAGGTTTTCACCAAGATGAGCAATTCCTTAATCCCATCGGCGTATAATCCGAATAACGGAGGTAACGGCGGGAATAACGGAGGCAATAATAACGGCGGTAACAACGGAGGCAATTCAACAAATGACACGGAGATTGCATTTTACCCAATGGAATACGCCAACAGCAAGGTCGTTGCATGGTACACAAATGTCAGCCAGGATAATCAGACAACAACCACTCAGGCTTTATACCTATTTCTGGACGGCACATATTGTGTTTCGGCCTTTGTTGAAATAGGCGGTGGCTACGAGCAAATTAAAGCTGTCGTTGACCAGGGCACATATTCAATAACCGATGGCAACTTGACAAACGGCACTGCATCTGTAAAATCCAAGCATCAAAACGAACCAATTGATGTCGTTATAAAAAATGGCAATATCACAGCAGCGAATACAACCTATACCAAGCAGGACAATTCCAAACTCCCTACGCCATCAGATCCCAGCGATAACCAATATATACAAAGGTTATAATAGAATTATACAAATAGAGACAGGTCGCTGACAGCGGCCTGTTTTTTTTCTATTTTTGCAGCATGAAAGTGTGTGTTGGTCTATCGGGAGGAGTAGATTCCAGTGTAGCGGCTCTGTTGCTCAAGCAGCAGGGGTATGACGTGTTTGCCATGTTCATGCAGAACTGGCATGACACTGAGGGCACGCTGCACGGAGACTGCGAGTGGGAGGAGGACCGCCTGGTGGCAGAGATGGTGGCCAAAAAGATAGGCATACCGTTCCACTTTGTTGATTTGAGCGATGAGTACCGCCGCCGCGTTGTTGACTACATGTTCAGCGAGTACGAGCAGGGCCGCACCCCTAATCCCGATGTACTCTGCAACCGTGAGATAAAGTTCGATGCATTCCTGGATGCCGCACTCAAACTTGGAGCAGACATGGTTGCCACCGGTCACTACTGCCGTAAGGCGGAATTTACGGATAATGACGGAAAAACGGTATATCGGATATTTGAGGGCACTGACCCGGGCAAGGACCAGAGTTATTTCCTGTGTCAGTTAAACCAGGAACAGTTGTCAAAAGCGCTATTCCCAATAGGACACCTGCTCAAATCAGAGGTTCGCAGGATTGCCGCCGATGCCGCCCTACCCTCGGCCACCAAGAAGGACTCGCAGGGAATCTGTTTTGTGGGCAAAGTAGATCTGCCGGAGTTCCTCAAGCAGAAACTCAAGAGCGTTGAGGGCAACATTGTTGAGGTATATCCGGAATTCTACGTTAATAATCCGCACTACATTTTCCAGCAGGAGACTCTGTCAAGCATAACCGATGACGGCTCACAAGCCAATATGGTAACGGGCTACATAAGTGAGGACAAGTGCACAGACGCGCTCTGCTCCAACCACTATGACCCGGCCAGAATTGCAGCACTGGATGATGACATTTTAGAGCGCCTTGCCACCCCCTACCGTTATGATTCAATCAAATTCATAACAGAGACATACCGCTCCGGCCGCAAGCACATCAAGAAAACCCGCTTCAAGGCCAATCCATGGGGCAAGATAATAGGCACGCATGACGGTGCGCAGTTCTTTACCATCGGCCAGCGCCATGGTCTGAATGTAGGCGGGCATGATGATTCACTGTTTGTTATTGCCACAGACATAGAGAACAACGTGGTTTATGCCGGTGAGGGGCACACCCATCCTGGCCTGTCACGCAGCTGCCTCAAGATTGCCAGTAGCCAGATACACTGGATACGCCCCGACCTCAGTATGCAGAACGGTGATGTACGCCGTTACCGCGTGCGTATCCGTTACCGTCAGCCCCTGCAGGACGCCTGGCTCATACAGCGCCCATCGGGCCTGTTCATCCTCTTTGATGAGCCCCAACGCGGCATCACCCCCGGTCAGTTCGCCGTCTGGTACGCCCCTGACGATGAAATGCTGGGCTCCGGGGTTATACAATGATAAACCAAACTAATCAATACATTTATGGGAAATCTTAAAAAAGGACTATTTAAAGCAACACTTACATTGCTTTTGTTTTTTGTATCAACAGGTATGGCTTGGGCTGAAGGCCTGAGCGGAAGCGGCACCAAATCAGATCCGTACCTCATCAGTTCTGTTGATGACTGGAACTACTTTGCGGAAAGTGTCAACGATGGCACATTCTACTTTCGCAAATACGTGAAACTTACTACCAACCTGACAGGTATCACCACCATGGCGGGATCTGATTATAACTGTTTCTGTGGTTATTTTGACGGTGACGGTCATACCATTGACCTTAACCTTACCGGTATTGGCGCATACACAGCTCCCTTGCGTTCTGTTTACAGTGCCGTAATATATAACCTAAACACCACAGGCACAGTTGACGGCAAGGAACACATGCGTGCAAGCGGTATAGTAGGCTATGCAGAGGGTGATGTGCTAATTATGTCATGCCGAAGCAGCGTCACTATCAAAAGCAGCATCAAAGGCAACGGCTCTCATGGAGGTATCGTCGGAAAGATTGAAGGTTCTCTCACCTTGGTAGACTGTCTGTTTGACGGCAGTTTCAATACTCCTGACGCTGACTACTGCGGAGGTATGCTGGGTTGGCGTGAATGGGGAACCGTAGTTTTCAACAACTGCCTCTTTGCAGCAAAAGAGATAGTATGCGGCACCGAATATTCAGGAACATTCTACCAGAAGAACAAAAGCGACCACACGCTTATCAACTGTTACTATAAGACCACGTTCGGCGAGGAACAGGGTACTCAGACAGATGCCACAGGTGCCGAGCTGGCTTCTCTTTTGGGCAATTGGGAAGTAAGTGGTAATGATGTAGTTCCCCAAAAAGCTGATTTACAGGATTTAGACATGGCCAATATCGATGGAATGGACAAATACTATATTTATACTGCAAAGCCCGTTTATCCGGACTTTGATGTCATAATCCTGAATGACACACTGACTCCAGGTACACACTACACCACTGTTTTTACTGACAGCTTGGGAAATATTGTATCCGAGCCTGTCGAGCGCGGCAAATACATAATGTCAGTAATAGGCAAGAACGGTTATCACGACACTCTGACTACTACCTTCCAGGTAATTGGTCCGAACACCGATGCTGACGGCAATTGGTTGATTGAAAGCACTGAAGACTGGAATCAATTCGCCATAATGACCGATGAGATGAGGTACACGTTCCATGACCATGTAGTAAAACTGACACAGGATATCACCATTACCCGCATGGTGGGTGCAAAAACATGGTATCCTTTCAGCGGATATTTTGATGGAGAGGGTCACACTATCACACTCGGAAAAACAGATGACGAATCAAAATATATAACTTCACCGTTCTATTCTCTTGCAGATGCCACAATAAGCCGTCTTAACACAACCGCCGACATAAACGGCATTGTTGATGATGAACGGGATTATGCAGGTATTGCGAGCTTTGCATATGACTCAGTCTCAATAAACTCTTGCCACAGCAGCATCAAAGTGTCCCAGGATGAAGAGACGGATATTTATTTCGGCGGACTGATAGCGTATGCCAGTGGCTGTAAGTTAAATATCAACAACTGCCTGTTTGACGGTAATATCCTTGTTTCTGAGAACATGGCAGGAGGTTTTGTTTGCCGGCTGATACGCTCCAAGTGCAATATCACGAATAGCCTGATGGCAGGTTCACTGGAAGGTATTCCCTCTAAATCGGGATTATTCATCGGCAAGGATTCCGCCTCATACGTAAACCTTGACAACTGTTATTACATTATTGATTACAGTCCGGCTCAGGGTACTCACACCGATGCTACAGGCCAGGAACTTAGGGACTTGCTGGGTGACGGCTGGACAATTGTCAACGGCAATGTCGTTCCCGATACTGATGACAAGAACCTCTACGCCGCTGTTATCAATGGAATTGAAGATTATTACCTTTATACCGGTTCAGCCATTGACTTGGGCTACAGCATATTCTCAAGCAACATGACCGCGCTTGCCTCTGGCACAGACTACACAGCTGTAATAAGGAACAGCAAGAACGAAACTGTTGATGAGGTGATTGAATCAGACACCTACACCATAACATTCACGGGTAATAACGGCTATCACGGCACCAGGTCATTAAGCTTCGTGGTGGATTATTGTCCTGAAGGATTGTCAATCGACACCCGGTACAACAAGGCAGATCCCGGATATTACTATGTAAACACCCCTGCTGATGAGGACACCATCAGAATTACACTGACTGATGATAAGGTTAAATCATTCAAGATATATGATTTAAAGAATCTTTATTATTTCAGATGGAGATCAGATGGCATCATGATTATCACTGCCCCTGACGGATATTACTTCAAAATTACCGGCACCTTTTGTCATGACGGAACAGGAGCTGACATACTGAGGATTTATTCTGATTATGATGATGGCAAGTATGAGCCGTTATTCAATAAAGTTTTTTTTAGTAAAACTGAATACATTTCACACAATATCGGCACCGTTTACAGTACATGCAGGACTATTGAGATAGAGCATATTTCATCAAATTCGACACCTGATAATCTTGACCTGACCATAACATTGTTAAGTACTTCACAAGCCAATGAGATAACCGTTGTGCCAAGTTCCCACGGAGAGCTTGTGGCCGACAAGAACAGTGCCTGCATTAATGACATTGTCAATCTGACGGCCACGCCCGATGAAGGATACGTTTTAGACAGTATTTTTGTAACTCAGACAGATGGCAGCAGACTGGCGGTACAGGGAGGCAACTGGTACCATAATACCCCAAGTTTCCGTATTCTCAGGTCAGCAGTCACCGTACAGGCAAGATTCATTCCCGACAACTCTGACAGGATCTTTGTCTGCATGCCTTACGACATAACGGAGAGTAGATCAACCGATACGGTTTATCTGACTGATGATAATGTAAAGACATTCAAGGTCTATGACAATGGCGGCAAAGACGGCGAATACAAGCCCTACCATGCTTCAACTCTTCTCCTGCATGCACCAGAGGGCTATGTCTTCAAGCTGACAGGAACTATTGAGATTAAATCCAAATATGAAGATGATTTTGATTACCTGTGCATTTATGACGGTGATTCCAGAACCAGCCCGTTACTCGCTGACACTCTATACAGTACAGAACAGGAATGGACAGTTGATATAGGCACTCTTTACAGCACAGGGCAGGACCTTATGCTCCATCTGCATTCTGATTTTATTGGCATAGGCCAGGGGGTTGACTTCACTGTCACATTGGTACGTGCCGATGAGGTGACAGCCGTACAAGCACCCAAGGCAGCCGCAGAATCATCAGAATGGTATCTGCCTGATGGCCGCCTGCACCAAGGCGCCCCCACTCCGGGCACCCTCTATCTGCAACCGGGCCGCAAAGTCATTATAATTGACAATTGATAATTAACAATTGACAATTACCATGCGGTGCGTATAAGCCGCGACATAAAAAAGACGGTCCATATCAATGGATCGTCTTTTTTCAATTGTCAATTATCAATTGTCAATTGAACAATTGACGCGACGCGTCAATTGCTTAATAGAACCACTTCACGTAGCAGAAATCCTGACGGTGAGGCAGGTCAGCGTTCTTCGGGAACATGCGGTAAGCCACCTTGAATGAGCCCGGATAGTCGTTCTTGACGCTGCCGTGGAACGTGTAGAGGTTACCTTCGCGCTTGACAAGTTCCAGCGGAACCACCTTCATCAGTTTCTCATTGCCATCGGCATCATAGCCCAAGAGAACCATCTCAACGCCTATGGCATCGTCAAGGCCCTTCTCATCAATCACATACTCAACGTCATAACTCTTACCGGTCTCAAACAGGCCCTGGAGCAGAGTGTCAGACTTGCGTGTGCTTACCACCTCAATGGCATCCCAACGCTGTGCCACAACCTCCTTCCAGGCGGCAATCTCCTTGGCCTTGGCATAGTCATTGGCCTGCAGCACGTGTGAACGCTCAGCCATCTTGTTGTAGAACTTGCTGAAATAGTCATCCAACTGACGCTTCATTGTATAGTGAGGAGCAATCTGCGCGATTGAGTTCTTCATTGTCGATACCCAACCCTCAGAGATACCCTCAGCGTTCTTGTTGTAGTAGAGCGGCAGAATCTCGTTCTCCAGGATGCTGTAGATAGTAGCGGCATCCAACTGATCCTGATATGCCTGGTTGCTGTATGTGCGTTTGTCGGTCAGAGCCCAGCCGGCACCCTCGCGATAGCCCTCATACCACCATCCGTCAAGCACTGAGAAATTAACCACACCATTCATCAGAGCCTTCTCGCCCGATGTGCCCGATGCCTCCAGCGGCCTGGTAGGAGTATTCAGCCAGATATCTACGCCCGATACAAGACGGCGTGCCAGATGCATATCATAGTTCTCAAGGAATATAATCTTGCCCAGGAACTCAGGGCGGCGGCTGATGTCGATAATCTGCTTGATAAGTCCCTGACCTGCACCATCATGCGGGTGAGCCTTACCGGTAAAGAAGAACTGTACGGGATACTCGGGGTTGTTCACTATCTTGGCCAGACGGTCCAGATCAGTAAAGAGCAGATGAGCACGCTTGTATGTTGCGAATCGGCGGCCAAAACCTATTGTCAGGGCATTGGGGTTGATTTTCTCCATCAGTGACATGATGCGTGAAGGATCACCCTGGTTCTTGAGCCAACTGTCCTTGAACTGCTTGCGGATAAAATCAATCAGCTGTTTCTTAAGGTCATTGTGCAGGTCCCATACAACCTTGTCAGGCACCTTATATATATCCTCCCACATCTTTTCATTTGACTGGTCTGAAAGGAAATTCTTGTCAAAATACTTGGCGTAGAGTTCCTGCCACTCCTTGGCTGCCCATGTAGGCATGTGCACGCCGTTGGTCACGTAACCAACGTGGCTTTCCTCGGGATAATAGCCCTTCCAGATGCCTGAGAACATTTTCTTTGACACCTCACCGTGCAGCCAACTTACGCCGTTGACCTCCTGGCAGGTGTTGCATGCAAATGTTGACATGCAGAACCTTTCGCTCGGATCACCGGGATTGGTGCGGCCCATATCCATGAGTTCGCCCCAACTGATGCCCAGCATCTGTGCATAACCGCCCATGTACTTACCGAACAGGCCCTCATCAAAGTAGTCATGACCTGCGGGAACCGGAGTATGAACGGTGTAGAGTGATGATGCGCGAACCACCTCCATTGCCTGATTGAATGTCAGGCCCTGCTTTACGTACTGAGTCAGACGATACAGGTTGCACAGTGCAGCGTGGCCCTCATTGCAATGGTAAATATCTTTCTTAATGCCAAGAGCCTCAAGGGTAAGCATACCGCCTATGCCCAGCAGTATCTCCTGCTTCAGGCGGTTTTCCCAGTCACCACCGTAAAGCTGTGATGTGATGGGGCGGTCGTAGTCACTGTTCATGTCGATATCGGTATCCATCAGGTACAGAGGCACACGACCTACGTTTACCCTCCAGATAGCGGCATAAACGGTGTAGTTGATATAGGGAACAGCCACAGTCATGGGCTGACCGTTCTTGTCATATACGCGCTCAATAGGCAGAGTGTTGAAATCAAGCGGCTCGTAGTTGGCTATCTGCTGGCCGTCCATTGACAGGGTCTGTGTAAAATAGCCGTGACGGTACAGGAAACCTACACCGCACATATCAACGTTGCTGTCACTGGCCTCCTTCATATAGTCGCCGGCCAGAACTCCCAGGCCGCCTGAGTAGATCTTGAGTACATGAGTCAGACCATACTCCATGCAGAAGTATGCTACTGACGGACGCTTGGCATCGGGCTTAACGTCTATATATTTGCGGAATTTGTCATAAATGGCATTCATTTTGTCAAGGAAAATCTTATCCTTGGACAGTGCCTCCAGCTTGTCATAACCCAAACTCTGGAGCATCATGATAGGATTGTGACGAACCTGGGTCCACATTTCGGGGTTAATCTCCTTGAACAGGGCCTTAGCGTCCTCATTCCATACCCACCAGATGTTGTGAGCCAACTCGTCAAGTTTCTGCAAAGCCTCAGGCACACTTGATTTTACATAGAAATCACGCCATGAGGGTTGATTTGAATTGCTTGCTTTAATCTTCATATCTCGTTTTTCAAAATAAGTTCAACAAAAAGATGCAATTGGGGACAGTCCCCTTTTGCACTTTTTTCAAAAATGATGCAAAAGGGGACTGTCCCCAATTGCATCTTTTTTGTTTATTGCATAGTCGTATGCATCAAGGTAGTACTTGATAAAGTGCTTCCAGAGCGCCTTCTGAGCAATCTTGCCCGCCTTCTGACGAACAGCCTCACGCTCATCGGCATCCATACCCACCCATTTCTCAATCTGCAGACTGATATCAGCCGCAGCATCATTCCAGTTGTCATCAGTCCGATGCACCACCTTCACACCATCCTCAATCTCAGCATCGTGCTTGAGCAACGTATTCACCCACAGGCCGAATCCCGCCAGGTCCGATGTCACCGTAGGCACCTGGAAAGCAGCGCTCTCCAACGGAGTGTAGCCCCACGGCTCATAGTATGACGGGAAAACAGCCATATCCTGCCCTATGAGCAGGTCATAATATGTCTTGTTGAAGATGCCGTCATTACCGTCCAGATAGCACGGCACGAACAACACCTTTATATTATCCTCAGGAGCATTGCGGAATCCCATGCGCTGCAGCGTGCAGATAACATTATCCTCACCCATATTGTGCAGCCAGTGCGTGGTGAGAGGCATCGGCAGCGGCTCCTTGCCTGCATCCTGCATCATAACGCGGTCCTGTAGGTCACGGCGCGGCTCCATCACCCATGCCGGCACGTTAATCAGCGCCAGGATATGCGCATTGCCTGTTTTTCCGTTGTCACGCAACTGTCTCATAGACTCCAGGAACAGGTCTATTCCCTTGTTGCGGAACTCATATCGGCCGCCTGTAGCCACAATCACGGTCTCATCGCCCCACTCCGTTCCAAACAGTTTGTTGGCAACAGAGAGCATTGTACGGCGGGCCTCACATCGGCAGGTATCGAACTTACCGGGCTCCGGCAGGAAACCGTCTTCAAAACCGTTTACGGTAACCACATCGGGGGTCTTGTCCAGCAACTGAGTGCACTCGCGGGCGGTAATATCACTCACCGTGGTAAAGCAGTCCACCTGCTGAGCAGTCTGTTTCTCAATTGAGTGCTTAGCCTCCATGTTCAACTCGCGAGCCATCTGGTCACCGTTGTATCCGTCAAAGAATGCGTACAGCGCCTTGCCATTGCCGCATATGGATCGGCCGATAGACGTGGCGTGAGTTGTGAATATCGTTGATATCTGAGGTATGTAATATTTCAGGAACAGGGCTCCCAGACCGCACATCCACTCATGTGCGTGATACACCACCGTATCATTCGGCCCGATGTTGAAGTTGTAAAAACTCTTTACAGTCATTGCAGCGGTGTATGAGAACATTGATGCCTCATCATAATCACCGTAAGCATGGATTGAATCCACTTTGAAGAGTTCCCAGGCACGGCCGTAGATGCGGTTCTTAAGAGAATAGTTGGCCATGAAATCCACCAGGAACACAATAGGCTTACCCGGCACGTTCCAATAACCTGTACGTACCGGAATGCCATCGGTATCACGTGCGTAATCTTTCCAGATTGCGTAGAGTGATTTGTCTTCAATAAACAGCGGATTGTTTTTGCCCTCCCAAAGATCGGGGCCCACGTAAATGAGTGTGGCGCCACTCTCCTCCTTGAGCGTCTTGGCCTGTGTTGAAAGCACCGTGTATATACCTCCAATCTTGTTGCAGACCTCCCAGCTCACGGAAAAAATGTAGTTTGGTTTCCTTTTGGCACTACTCATAATCCTTTTTATCAGATTTCAGGCTGCAAAGTTACTCATTATCCGCGCTTGTTCTTTCAACTTTAACACACTTTTATCAACAAATGCACACCTCCGCCAAAGTGTCCCACAATGAACCTCTCCACAACGCTTGTAGAAGGGTTCACTGTGTTACACCCCCTCAAGATGAATCAGTGTCCCACACCTACCCGCAAACTAACATATTCTAAACAAGGTCTATGTGTTACACTTTGGCAAACGAGACAAAACGAGAGCAAAATATTGGCAAGAACATTTGCAAAATACCACCGAATCCACCATATTTGCATTCAGATCCAGTACCAATAAATGGCAACTGATACCTATAACGATAAACTATCTAAAACATAAATATGGAAAACAGCAATTGTTCCTTTTACCACATGTTTGCCAATGGTGATGATTCACGAAATTTTATCACATCATTAAAAGACTTCTACGCTGCATTCAACAGAATGGGTGTATGTGCGGCCAATTCATCGGCCCGAGTAGTATCATTTTCCATTGAAGATACACATCCTCATGTATTGCTCTATGGAACTGAGCATGATTGCGTAAAATTCAAAAACGCATATCTCACATCTACGCTCCGATATATCGCAGCCAATCGCGGCAGCCTGTATGATGTAATACTAAATTACGAGTTATATCCAGTAAAATCAGAAGATTATCTTAAGAACGTTGCAGTATATACCATATTTCAAGCGACAAAAGATGGCAAGAAAGTTATGCCGTTCGACTACATATGGGGCAGCGGTTCACTATATTTCAGACCGGAAAATGTGCTTCCGATATGGTATGTCGATGCAAACGGCTGCGTTCAGAATCCAATGCCGATAAGCAATCTCACGGCCCGACAAAAGGAGTCGATGCTTCATACTCGAAAGAAAGTTCCTGATAATTGGCTGGTTTGCAATGGATTCTTGTTGCCTGAAAATTATGTCGATGTAGAACTATTCGAATCCATTTATCAGACCCATAATTGCTACAGGGTATTTTTAGCCAACAGCAAAAAGAAAGATGATACAGTCGTTGCCAAAATGGCAAAGGTCAGAGGAATGATGATTGAAGATATTGAAGCCAGAAAAATAAGTGCAGCGGTATGTTACTCCCTATTTCACAAGCATGATTCCCGATGGTTGGATACGAATCAAAGAATGGAATTGGCACAAGAACTGCGCAGACAATATTACCTATCATTCCGCCAGTTATCCACTCTCTGCCGCCTTCCCGAAACCGAAATACGCAAGTACGTGCGTTAGTACATCATTTTGCCAAAGTGTAACACGCGCACGCCATTGAGAATACGTTTTAACGCGGGTTGGTGTGGGACACTTGCTCATCTTGAGAGGGTGTAACACAACAAACCCCTCTACAACGTGTGTGGAGGGGTTCGATGTGGGACACTTTGGCAAAAGCCAAGATCAGAGAGTGCCGCTGATAAGGATCAGTGACAGAGCTGAAAGGATAGCGTAGAACTCCGGAAAAGCAGCCATCACCATTGTGCCGGCAGTTACGTTGTTGCCGCTCGCGGTGGCAGCGATACCGTTGGCGCAGACCTGACCCTGACGTACGCCAGACAAGAGGCAGACAATACCAACAGCGATGCATGAGCCGAATACGGCAGCAGCCTGAAGCGCTGTCATATCATCCACAACATGACTACGGATAATGAAATAGCATACAAAGCCATAGATACCCTGGGTTGAAGGCATTGCTGACAGCAGCAGGAATGTACCCAGTGCTTCAGGACGCTTCCTAAGGCCACCGATTGCAGCGTTACCGCAAATGGTAAGGCCATACACACTACCTAAGCCCGAGAGGGCAATCATTACACCTATACCGATATAGGCTAACAGAACAGTTGAATTCATTGTTGTAATTATTTAATTGTTATCGTTATTTCTTTGAAAACGGTTTATAAGCCTTTCCGCCACCTTCAAAACCTGCGTTCTTGAAGAACTCAACAAACGTAAGTCTTATAGGATGTACCAAAGCACTGATAATACACAGGAACAGATTCAGTCCATGTCCAAGCAGCAGGATAAGCACCGTAGGCAGCCACCCTATCCATATCGGCAGAGCACCTCCGGCCTGGAATGCAAGACTGTTGAACACGCCGCCCAGAATACCACCGGCCAGTCCCAATGCAAATAGACGGATGTATGACAGCACATCGCCCAGAAGTCCGCTCACCATATTGTACGTACCCCACAGTCCGGAGCCCAGATTCACAAACGGATTCTTACCCGGAGTATTCATGAACAATATGAATACACCGCATACACAGGCTATACCGTAAATCACGTACATTGCTGTTTGTGACAAATCGGCTCCCGATAACTTGAACAGCAGCATAACAATCATATCAAGAAGCAGCACTAGCCATCCTATATCACTTAGGGCATACTTGACGCCCAACTGAATAGTGATGCGCACTATCTTGAATCCCATACCGAACAGAATCTGCAGAACACCCACACAGACTGCAACCACCATCATGGGGCTGTAACCCATAACATTATAATTGTTATCGGTTATGAACAAATCTTTGACATCAGCCAGCCAGGGCCACGCAACGGTATCGAGCGATATGCCGAATACCATACCCGTAAGCAGACCCACGATAATGGTCGATATACCCAACCACTGGCCCAAAGCCATGAATCCGCTCAGTGCCGGCAATTTTTTCTTGGCCAATGTACATGCCAGGAAAATAACCAATCCGTATCCGCCGTCACCCATGCAAAGTCCAAAGAACAGCATAAAGAACGGTGCAAACGCCGCCGTAGGATCCAGTTCGCTGTAGTTGGGCAACGAATACATCTCAGTAAGCGGCTCAAACAGACGTGCAAACCCGTTGTTGCGCAGTTTGATAGGCACATCATCATCGGGTGTGGGGTCTGAGACGTCATAGAATACGCCTTTAAGGTCAAGAGCCTTGCAGGTCTCATCAATCTGAGCGGCAGGAGCCCAACCCTCAAGCAGGAGCAGATGGTCATCGGCCAACTTTTCACCATTGAGACGTACCTGACTGAAATCTATGCGGTTCTCCAGGTCAACAATGGCTTTCTCAAGAACGGGAACGCCAACGACAGCCAGTTGTGCCCTCTTTTCAGGGATAGACTCTATTGTCTGTTGCGTCTTGGCGATATCAGCATCAATCGCTGAGAGCGACATCTTGGGCAGGGTGACCTGCTCTGCGTCAATATCGGGCACGACATCGGCATGAGTCACAGTGACAAAGTTCACCTTCTGCTTGTCACGCAGAATCTCCACAACGCCGTAAGGCTGCACCCACTCGTCACGGAATGCACGCAGCGGGCAACTGTAGAAACGTATCCTGTAGCCGGCTTCAGCGAGTCTGTCCACTGACTTGGGATCAAAATCGCCCCAAGGCAGCAACTGCGCGCGGTCACGGGTCAGCACCTGAAGCACCTGATCCTGAACCACCTTTTCGGCCTCAAGCAGGTCATACTGCTCCAGCACCTTGGTGCAATTGGGGACAGTCCCCTTTTGCACATTTTCTGAAATGTGCAAAAGGGGAC
>JAFZKA010000113.1 GCA_017551925.1 Bacteroidaceae bacterium
ACACTGGTCACCACACCGCCCAGGATAAGATCCTTGTTGAGCAATGACTGCCTGTCTTCAAGTTGGGCCATGCCCACATTGCAAACATTCTCCAATATAACCCTGTACTCATCAAGAGGATGGGCAGAGAGATATATTCCAACCAGTTCCTTCTCCTTGTTCAGGCGATCCAGCAGCGGCCACTCCGGAGCCTCAGGGATTGACGGCGTGGCAATCAGGTCCGTATGCCCCATGTCACCGAACAGCGAGAACTGTGACTCCATACGGTCTGTCTGGTATTTGGTGCCGTAACGTACCAGCACATCGGCAAACACCTCATTCTTGCCGCACGGCTGTACAAACTGCTCGCGCCTTATCTCCGGGAAACAGTCAAAAGCTCCGGCCAATGCCAGATTCTCAATATTCTTGCGGTTGCAGGCACTCAGGTTCACCCTCTGTACAAAATCAAATATGCTCTTGTACGGGCCATTCGCCTTGCGCTCGCTTACTATTGCTGATACAGCATTCTCTCCCACTCCCTTGACCGATGCCATGCCAAAACGGATATCACCCTTGGCGTTGACACCGAATCGGGGCACACTCTCGTTCACATCGGGACCAAGAACGTTTATGCCCATGGATTTGCACTCGTCCATGAGTTTGGTAACCTCTGTTATGTCACCGGCACGGCTCAGCACAGCCGCCATGTACTGTGACGGGTAGTTGGCCTTGAGCCAGGCGGTCTGGTAAGCCACCCATGAGTAGCATGTGGCGTGCGATTTGTTGAACGCGTATGATGCAAACTTTTCCCAGTCAGCCCATATCTTTTCAAGCACCTTGGGGGCATGTCCATTCTTCTGGCCACCCTCAATGAACTTGGGCTTGAGGTGATCCAGTTTGTCCTTGAGTTTCTTACCCATGGCCTTGCGCAGGGTATCACTCTCTCCGCGGGTAAAATCAGCCAGCAGACGTGACAGCAGCATGACCTGCTCCTGATATACCGTAATGCCGTAGGTATCCTTGAGGTAGCGGTCCATTATGGGTATATCATACTCAATAGGCTTGCGGCCCAGCTTGCGGTCAATGAAGTCAGGAATATAATCCATGGGGCCCGGACGGTACAGGGCGTTCATGGCTATCAGATCCTCAAAGACCGATGGCTGCAGCTCACGCAGGTATTTCTGCATACCCGGCGATTCAAACTGGAACGTTCCTATGGTGCGGCCCTCACAGTATAGTTGGAAAGTCTTTTTGTCATCAATGGGAATTGAGTCAATATCAACATCAATGCCCAGACTGTTCTTTATGTTCTCAACGGCCTCCTTGATGATGGAAAGGGTCTTGAGGCCCAGAAAGTCCATCTTGATAAGGCCTGTATCCTCAATTACGCTGCCCTCATACTGTGTCACCAGCAGACGCTCGCCGGTATCCTTATCGGTGGCCCATGATACCGGCACCCAATCTGTTATGTCATCACGGCAGATGATGGTTCCACAGGCATGTACTCCGGTTCCACGGACATTGCCCTCAAGCATCCTGGCAAACTTGATGGTGTTGCGCAGACGTTCATCCTCAGATGCGGCTGCCTGCTGAATCTCAGGAACGCATTCAAGAACGTTCTTGAAGTTTATCTTGCGGGCCTTGCCGTCAGGAGTATCGGGCAAACGGTCAGGGATGGCTTTACACAGGTTGTTTGATATGTCAAGCGGCAACTCAAGCACACGGGCCACATCCTTTATGGCCATCTTGGTCTGCATGGAGCCGTATGTTATGATATGGGCCACCTTCTCCTTTCCGTATTTCTCTGTCACCCACTGAAGCACGCGGCCGCGGCCGTCATCATCAAAGTCAACATCTATATCAGGCAACGATATACGGTCAGGGTTGAGGAAACGCTCAAACAGCAGGTCATACTTGATGGGGTCTATCTGCGTTATTCCCAGACAGTAAGCAACCGCCGAACCTGCGGCAGAGCCACGACCCGGGCCTACCGATACGCCCAGTTCTGTGCGTGCGGCGTTGATGAAATCCTGAACTATAAGGAAGTAACCCGGAAAACCCATGGTCTTCATGACATGCAACTCAAACTTGAGCTGTTCCATAACGTTGTCAGGAATAGGATCACCGTACCGTTTCTTTGCGCCTCTGAATGTCAGTTCAGCCAGATAATCGGCCTCCAACTTTATACGGTAAAGTTTATCATAGCCGCCCAGTTTCTTTATCTTTTTGTCAGCATCCTCTTTTGACATTATGGTTTCACCATGCTCGTTGCAGGTAAACTCCTTGAACAGGTCCTCCTCTGTCAAACGTTTGCGATACTCCTCCTCTGTTCCGAACTCCTCAGGGATGGCAAAGTTCGGCATTATGGGCGGGTGGTTTATGGAGTACTCTTCAACCTTATCAAATATCTCTATCGTGTTGGCGAGCGCCTCAGGTTCATCCTCAAACAGGAGATTCATCTCCTCTGTAGTCTTGAACCACTCCTGCTTGGAGTAACGCATCAGGTTGGGATCATTCGGAGTACGGCCGGTAGAAAGGCATATCAGCAGTTCATGGGCGTCAGCATTATCCTCATCAAGAAAATGGACGTCATTTGTGCAGATCATCTTGATGCCGAACTTTTTGGACATCTCCTTAAGATGCGCGTTCACATTCATCTGGAGCGGATATGCTTCATGGTTGGCGTTAGGCACCGTAGCCTTATGACGCTGAAGTTCCAGATAGTAGTCATCGCCGAACAGATTGTGGAACCACTGTACCACCTGTTCAGCCTCTTCAATCTTGCCTGCGGTTATGAGTTTGGGCACCTCACCACCCAGACACGCTGAGCAGCAGATAATGCCCTCATGATACTTTTCCAGGTCAGCCTTGTCTGTGCGCGGATGTGAATAGAAACCGTCAGTCCACGCGCGGGAAACTATCTTTATAAGGTTATGGTAGCCTTTCTCATTCTTGGCAAGCAGTATAAGGTGATAATTGGCACCGTCAAGTTCCTTGCCTTCATGCTGCTCCTTGCGGCGGGGCGCCACATAGACCTCACAGCCTATTATCGGCTTGAAATGCCTGCCCTCCTCCTTGAGTTTGTCATTGACCTTGTCGCAGTAGTTCTTGAACTCCTTGATGCCCATCATATTGCCGTGATCAGTTACGGCAACACCCTTCATACCATCTGCTATAGCCTTGTCAACCATCTTTTGGATGTTGGTCTGGCCGTCAAGCAGAGAGTACTGCGTATGCACATGTAGATGGACAAAATCCTGCATAAATTCCTTGAACTGAAAAAGTTTTTAAAGTTACTTTCTCTTGTCGGGTTGCGCAATAGTATCCGACCACAAAAGTTTTCAACAGTACGCAATAGGGACGGTTCCTTCCGTGGACATTTTTAAAAAAATCGTCCACGGAAGGAACCG
>JAFZKA010000114.1 GCA_017551925.1 Bacteroidaceae bacterium
GCGAGTAAGCCCACGCTGAAAGCGCAGATATCGCAGAAATTGGTCCCCTTCAGGGTGTTCCCCTGTGGGGGACTTTTTGTTTAACCATTTAAAGTTTGATACTATGAGATACAAACCTTCTATTGCATTTGACAGGATGTCAGGGTCTGCTAAGGGCGTTACGGCTTCTCAGAACAAGGGTGCTATCTTTATACGCACCCGCGGTACCGGGAGCAAGAAACGGACTGCAGACCAGGCAACCATTAAGAGTATTTTTAAGCAGCTGCAGCAGAACTGGAAGAATCTGGGTGCGGCTGAGATTCAGGCTTGGAACAATGCGGCCAAGACGCAGAGCGGCCGCAGGGTTCTGGGCCAGAAGGCGCAGCTGACGGGTGCCAACCTGTACTTGAGACTGAACTTCTGGGTGGTGCGCTGCGGTGGCCAGCCTATTGGGTTGTCTCCGGTACTTACGGGTATTGAGCAGCCGGCAGTTGCCGAGGCGGCTATTAGTAACGGCAGCTTTATGTTCCGATTGAACTCTGTTCCGGAACAGGCTGCAGGACTGCGACTGGTTATTATGGCAACCGGGCCTCAGACTGTGGGCACGGTTACGGGCGTGGGCCGCGGTTCTACTTTCTGTGAACCGCTGGTGCCTACGGCCGGGGCTGTGAACTTGCTGCAGCAGTATGCTGCCAAGTTTGGCATGCCCAATGCAGGAAAGCCCAAGGTGTTCTTGCGCTACTTCTATGTGAACCCTACTACTGGAGAGAAGAGCGGCGAGCAGCTTATCAATGCGTTCTACTCTGCTACGGAGCCGGTGAAATACAGACTTGATATGAGCAATCCGGATCCTACCATGGGAACTGTTTCACATCTGGGCGTTAATGAGTACAATGAGGGTAGCGTTGTTGGCCTTCTTGCTAATCCTACCCAGAACTACACGTTCCTGAGGTGGAGTGACGGTAATACTGTGAACCCGCGTAACCTGATTATGGACCGTGATTACCAGCTGCAGCCGGTATTTGTTTATGACCAGCACTACAGACTGACCGCTAATGTAAGCCCCACATACCGTGGCCAGGTTACCGGCCGCGGCATGTACCGTCCGGGCGAGACTGCTCACCTGGTTGCAGAGCCATCTAACGGCTGGGAGTTTGACCATTGGGAGGACCAGCCGGATAACCACAATCCGGAGCGTGACGTGGTGATGAACAGCGATGTCACCTTGACGGCCGTGTTTGTGGCCATACGCTCTGATTATGAGCTGTTCTGGAATCCGAACATACATAGCTTTGGTTCCATTGAGAGCGATGTTGACTGCGGTACGTTTGACCGTGGTGATGAAGTGGTTATTACTGCAGTACCGGCAAACGAGAACTACGAGTTTGTAAGGTGGAGTGATGGCAATACGGCTAACCCGCGTACTCTTGTAGCCAACCGCGACTATGATATCATAGCTGAGTTTAGACATAAAACTGAAACGAAGCGGATATCAGTTGACTCCTACTATGGTGAGACTACCGGTAGCGGTACTTATCATCTTGGTGAACTGGTAGAGATTTCTGTTACTCCGAATGAGGGATTCCATATGGTTCATTGGGATGACGATGACAATGAAACTGACTTGGTGCGTAGGTTCTATGTGGACCGCTACACGCCTAGGTACTTTGAGGCCATACTGGAGAGCGATGCGACCTATCACGTGCGGGCGGTTTGTGAGCCTGAAGAGGCTGGTACCGTAACCGGATGCATGGAGGCAGTTCACTATGAGGAGAGCGTTGAGCTGGATGTGACTCCGGCTGCAGGCTGGAAGATTGTGGGCTGGAGTGACGATTCCCACTTTGATGGTGACCACAGGAACATTGACGTTTATGAGGATATGGACCTGGTGGCTTATTTGGAGGAGATTGAGCCGGAGGGGGAATAGGATTCTTCCTCTGTAAATGAAAGAACCGCCTATGCGCATAAGCATTGGCGGTTCTTGTTTATTTGAGTAACTAATTATTTGCAAACGGGACGGATAGACCTTGCAAAGATTTGGTGTTGCTTTATATTGGGTTTAATTTTGTGGATGATGTCGACAGCCAACTGTTGCATTTGTTATTATGGTTTTTTGAGAAGGGAAATGCTTGTTTTGCCACAAATTTATTATATTTTTGTGGCAGAATTAAGAGATGCTTATGGCAAGCCAAAGTACATATAACAGCATTAAAGAGCGCGTAGAGCTATCTGAAAGGGGGACTTTGTTCTTCCCGGACTCTTTTTCGGCATTGGGTTCATCTGATGCAGTCAGATCAGCATTGGTCAGGTTGTGTCAGAACAATATCCTTATTCGTGTGGCGCAAGGAATCTATTATTATCCCCGGATTGATAATAAATGGGGAAGCGGAATCATTCCGCCGTCAATAGAGGAGATTGCACGTGGAATAGCCATGCGTGACAAGGTGCGCATTGCCCCTACCGGCTCTTACGCCATGTATCAGCTTGGCTTGAGCACACAGATACCGGCTAATGTGGTGTTTATGACAGATGGTTCACAACGGCGCATATCAATTGGTAAGGGGCGAGGGATATTCTTCAAGCACTCATCTAACATGCGTGTTTTTGCCTTCCAGTCACAGTTGATGGAGTTGATTGTTGCCGCCATGCGTGAGATAGGCCAGGATAATATAACCAATGAACAAATTACCATTATCAATACACATCTGGCTCAGGTTGACAGGGATGATTACAATCATGATATTCAACTTGCACCTATCTGGGTGCGAAATACCTTATTGAAACAATGAAATTCATAGACCTTTCCATTGATGAACGGCAGGACATTCTGCGTCGCGTGCAGGCAGAAAACGGAATGGACCTGCAGATTATTGAGAAAGACTGGTGGGTAACCACGGTCCTTAAATCTTTGTTTGCACTACCATACGCAGAACATATATCCTTTAAGGGTGGAACCAATCTGAGTAAATGCTGGGGCCTGATTCAGCGGATGTCTGAAGACATTGACATTGCCATTGACCGTGAATATCTGGGATATGGCGGTAAACTGTCCAGGACTCAGATTAGTGACAAACTGCGTCGTGCGGCATGTACTTTTGTTCGTGAAAAGCTCCAGTTTGATCTAAAGGACCAACTTATAAGGGACGGAATAGGTTTTGACAGTTTCAAGGTTAATGTAAATATAACTCCTGTTTCAACTACTGACCCCGAAATCATTGAGGTTGAATACCAGCCCGTTTTCAATGACAATCCCTATATACGTTCAAAGGTTATCATTGAGGTGAGCGGCCGTTCCATGAGTGAGCCTGTTGAGGTTGTAAACCTGCATTCCTATATTGATGATGTATTTAAGGATGCACCATTTACAGAACCTGATTTCAAGGTCAGAGCGGTAGTGCCGGAACGTACGTTCCTGGAGAAACTGTTCCTGCTTCACGAAGAGTATCACAAACCATCTGCCGATGTAAGAACATCACGCATGTCACGTCACCTATATGATATTTACCAGATAATGGACACCCCTATAGCAGACCGTGCATTGAATGACAAGGATTTGTATTATTCTGTTATGGAGCACAGACGCATTTTTATAGGACTGCGTGGCTTTGACTACACGACTCTGCTGCCACAGACACTTAACATTATTCCTCCTACTGAAATAATGGAGCGGTGGAGACAGGATTACCGGGAGATGCAGAACTCCATGATTTATGGTCAGTCTCCATCATATGATGATCTGATAGCTAAACTGCAGGAGCTTAATAAGAAGATTAATAGCATAAGGCTATCCTGAAAGGGTTCAGGGTAGCAGTTGTGAAGGTTACTTCACGGCTGCCACAGGACCATTGACGTTTATGAGGATTTGGACTTGGTGGTTTATCTGGAGGAAATTGAGCCGGATGAGGATTAGGAATTTATCCTTGTTAATATGGAAACTGCCGGTGTCCTGTTGGGGCACTGGCAGTTTTGTTGATACGCGGAGAGATTTATACATGAAAGAAAAAGGAGTGGATGTAAAATATGACAAACAGACAGGCAAAACATTTTGCCGTTCCTGGAAATGGGAAAACAACCAACAACCCCAGTTGTTAGGCACACACTTCCTGCCTGGCGACAAGATGCTGTTGGACGATAGCGGACGATGGGCAGATTATGGCGTGGTAATGTCAGAAATCAGCGCCTCTTTCCTGATGCAGATGCCGGAAGAGATGCGGAATCAGATTGCTCCCGATTGCACAATGGACTCCAATCCGGTTGTCTGCCTGTACTACTACAAGCGGTAATACCAATCCCTTGATAGTCGTTTTTTAAGCATTTATGTATAGTTTTATAACTTTTTGTCGTGTTTTGTTGTTTTAATGTAATGTATTGTTTACTTTTGTGGCGTCATTAATCTTTAAAACAAATTGAATTATGAGAAAAAAGTATCATCTCCTTGACCACAAATGGCAGAAAATAGGGTTTGTAATCTTTGCGGTTTGCGTTCTGTTATGCCTTGTATTCTGGCAAGCCATCATCAATGACCTGTTCCCGTACGTATTCATTAAGGATATACAGACTGACCCGGCAGGATCCGAATGGGCATCGGCCTTGGTGTTGTTGTTTACGCCCATATCAATCGCCCTAATGGCGCTGTCACAGGAAAAACTGGAAGATGAGAGAATTGTTGAGATCCGTCATCAGGCACTTGTTACTATCGTTATCATATACATTGTCTGGCGATTATTTACGTTTCTGACTACGCCTTTCTATGTCCGTCTTGTTTCACCCGAAACAATTGGCAAAATCAATATGATTATAAGAATACCAACCGGAGTAACAGCCTTTATGGGATACTACCTGCTGATTTTCAAGTTATCTTTGTGGAAACAAAACCGGGAGTTGAGCTATGAAGAATAATCTCAGAGTGGAACGCGCCCGCGTGCGCATGACCCAACAGGATCTGGCCGATAAGACTGGAGTAACCCGCCAGACTATCGTAGCCATAGAGCAAGGCAAGTTCAATCCCTCAACTGTCCTTGCACTCAAAATGGCCCGTGTATTCGGTGTAACCATCGAAGCCCTGTTTGAGCTTGAAGACACCGACTGACCTTTATGAAAGAACTATGAGAAAGAACCGTATTGTCTGTTTTCTGCCATAATGGATACATTGTTTCTTTCCAGAACCTTTTTATCATTATTATTCCATTCCTACGTAAAAAATTTTTGAATATGCATTATTTGAACAAAACAATAATGGGATGTACAATCGTATATCTTTTCTTGAATTGTGTATCATGTAATTTAGTTGATCCCTTAAAATTTGAAACCCGTGAAGTTGACTTCATTAATCAAACGGGTAACGTGATTAATGGTAATATACTAGATATTGATGTAATTGGAGCTAAGAGTATTGCTATCTATGATACATTATTGATGGTCACTACTACTAATCGCGATGCCTTATTTCAGGTTTATAGCACACAAACATTAAAACCATTGGCAATGTTGTGTCATCAAGGTCGTGCAAAAAATGAGTTTTCTGATGGATATATTTTTAACGATGCCCAGGTAATAACACGAAATGGTGATCTTTTTGTGGTGTTGCGTGGAGAAGGTGGTACTGTTCTAAAAGAAGTTAATATAAGTGCTTCCATAAAAGAAGGTCATACCGTTATTGAAGGAACGACAGATAATGTACCCAGTGGATGCGATTTTGTTTTAGGGCTCAACAATGGAATAGAGCGCCTTTTTTGTTATAATAACCACAACTTTAATCTTGATAGGGAAATTTATGATGTCCCGTCATTCAGTATTGTAAGTGAAAAAAAAACAAAAGACATAAAAATATACAGGAAACTAATTGATTTTGAAAATGATAGATACTCAACTTTTTGGTATACGGGAAACCTATGCTACCATCCTAAAAGAAATATTGTAGCACAATGCATGAGAACAATTGATTACATTCATATTATTGATGTAGACAATGACAAGTATTTTTCTATCCACCAGTTAGGTACTCCTACATTTAAAGAAATAACAGTTCCCAATATAATTGTGGATGATGTTTATGTTTATGATTTCAATCATTTCAGTGAATCAATTGGAACAGAAAAATTTTTTCTAGTAATCTACATGAATGGAGATTACAGAAAAGAAGAAATGAAACGAGGAAACGGAGAGGCAACAGAATTGCTGGCTTTTGATTGGAATGGAAACTATCTTGGCGGTGTTAAGTTGGATATATTTGTTCAAGATATTGCTTTTGACACAAATTCCAACCTATTATACGGTCTTAGAATAAGAGATGAAAAGATTGTTACCTTTGATTTGACGGATTTTATAAAAACGATTGACATATGAGTGTTTTTAGGATAGCTTTGCTGGGAGTATTCATGATTTATATGTCGTCCTGTAAAAATAAACTAACATATAAACAGGCCATAAGAAAAAGCCATGGAAGTGTTGTTGATTTATCATGGAACAAACAATATATACAAGAAGACACTCTTATTTACGAATCAGCATCACTACAGGCTCCAATTAAAATTGTCATATACTAAGTATGAAAAGAAAGGCGTCAACTCGTATATGCATTATCCTGAGTCTGGCCAGCATGGCACTGCTGATGCCGGCATCGTGCGGAGATTTGACTTTATAAAAGCATGGATAGTTCTTACCTGAATTTAAAGTGTCCAAAAATTAGACACTTTTGGCCCGAAAAGTGCGTTTTTGCATTTTTTCTTGGAGGTTGGTGAACGATAATGCTATTTTTATTGGAAATAGCAACAGTATTATATATACGACAGAACCAAAAATGTGAGTTTATGAAACAATTCAAAAACATCCTGCATTCTATCATTTTGATTATGAACAAACCTACAATTCCTACAATAATTATGTTGGCGATAATGCTCTCCATTGTATCGTCATGTAAAAAGGATTCCATGCTTCTCCTGCCTGTAAAAGAGGTTTCGTTAAATAGTAAGAATAACCAAACCATAACTGGCATAGAAACTGATATTGAAGTTGCTGGAGCAAGAAGCATATATGCCTATGACGGTATGCTGTTTGTGGAGACTAACAACCCCAAGGCACAATTGGAGGCTTTTTCCATCCACAACAACCAGCCTATTGCCAGCTTATGTATGAAGGGGCGCGCCAGAAATGAGTTCAACAGGGCTTGCAGCTACTGCAAACAGTTTATTCAAGAAGGAGGTAAGTCATATCTCTTTATGGGCGATGAATCATCATTGGACATAAAGATGCTTGACATAACAAGTTCCATATCACAACAAACCACAGTTGTAAGAGATGTGCTTCAATCTCCTTTACCATCAAGAAGTCTCGGATACAGCGTTTTCATATCCCCTGAGGACGGATGGTTCTGCCATCATCTGTTTCGCCAATACAAGAATCCGGACGCACCGGATATCATTGAGGAAAAACCGTATTATGCCATTTCAAACAACAATGATGAGATAATAATCCCCACTTTCAGTGAGGCTGTAGATTTACCTCAGGAATTATTCCAGGGCAAAATGAGAATCAAGCCGGACAGAAAGAAAGCCGCATTTGCTTTTATAGCAATGCCATATCTTTTTATCTATGACCTGGAGAACGCTAAAGGCAAAGCTATACATGAGAATGAAAAGAACACATTTGACAGCCCAGAAACAGATGAGTCAGGCAACGATCTTGAAATGTTTGCATTAGACGTATGTACTACAGACAAATACATTATACTTCTCTGCCCCGACAGCAGAATAAGCCAGTATTACGGTCCGGAATCCTGCTATCCATTATTGAGAGTCTTTGACTGGTCTGGCCAGTACATACAAGCTATAACTTTGGATAAAAAAGTGCATGAAATAGCATACGATGAGAAAACAGGCTATCTTTACGGTTTGGATTTGATGACTGAGAAGATATACCAATATAATCTGTCCAGTCTGTTTAAAAACTAACCATTGTGGGGAAGATGAGACTCATTAGGATTGTTATTTGCTACTCAATAACCTTAGTAATGCTTGCCTGTGTGTCATGCGGCAAGTGCAAGAGTGTGCAGGCCATTCCCGTTGAGGATGTGGAAGACACTTATTTCCTTGATGAGATTGCTGACAGCTACAGCTATGTACTACTTGATGATAGCTCTCTTGATGCAATTGTGGGCGATATTACCCAGGTTATGGTTGATGACGGGCTGATTTTTGTATCGCACATCCCTAATGCTAAAGGCAACGATATTGACCAGATAATATCAGTATATGACAAGGAGGGACGTTTCCTGAACAAGATAGGACAAAAGGGGCGTGCCCGGAACGAGTTCTTGCGCATACGGTCATGGTGCATAGATAAGGATAGCAAAGAGGTTCTGATGTATGACCTGGACGCTTACGCCATAAAGAAATACACGTATGACGGGACATTCATCACTCAGACATCAATTCCTAAAGAGATTGACTTGATGAAGCTTTTCCTTACTGACAAAAGGATGTACGTTCAGTCAACGGTTCCCAATGATGTATCGGATGACTTTATGGAGTTAAGGGAGGATGGTTCATATACGCCATTACTGCCTATGAGGCAGATGGCAACTGACGGAGGCTGGCGTGTAGGTATTGTCAGCCATTTTAGAGACCAGGACCTGAAAGATTTCTACCATATGCGGGCGTTTGACAACACGCTCTACAGGATCTCTGATGGCAAAGCTGACTCATGCGGCTATTTTGAGTTCATTGACGTGCCCCCGGCCAACAAACTGGAGAACCTGACTTTTGATTATCTGATTACCCTGAAGCAGCCCAACGAATGCTATGAGACTCCCGCCTATTTTGTGGCAAGTGAATTTGAGGCTGCCGATTATGTGTATCACAAGCCCACAGGCAAATGCACCTGTTACAGGTATGACATAGCCAAGCTGCCCTACCGCCGCAAGATAGTAGGCGTGGCAGGCGATGTTCTGATAGCCAGCGTTAGCGCATCAGATGCACAGATTGCCCTGAAGGAGCATCCGGAACTCATTCCGGAGCAGGACAAGGTCATGCTGGAAACTGTTGCAGGCAGAGAGAATGATGCACTGGTGTTTTATCATCTGAAATGACAGGGTGTGTGTTTCAAAATTGTTTTGCAGGTAGTTTTATCCAGTTGTTGCGGTAGCCGGTTACCTCATCTATGAGGCGATAACGGATGTGGGCCTGACAGTTATTATTACCTGAATTAGGAACACTGAATTCTACTTCATTATCATGCGTTCTTGTGGCCATGCAGCTGCGCATCTTGCTGGGATCACAGCCCACGCCCGGAGCGGCGAGTTGGATTCTGGCGGATAGGTGCCAGCGTTCAGGAGTGATGGTGACCAGTATCAGCCGGCAGCGGATGGTGGCCACACCGTTACTGCAGGTGGTGGCCAGCAGCTGTAATGATGATATGGGGAACTCCGGATATGGCTGCGGTTCCGGGATGTGTTCACGGCCGAGCTGGGCGAAGCCGTGATAGGCACTGACGAAGAGGTTGTAGCCGCTAATATGATGCTTGTCATCATACGGCGGGCGGTGTGAGGGAACGGATTTGGCTAGTTCTCTCCACTCTAACTGCACTGAGTGCTGCAGCTGCTGCCAGGCAAGTATGGCACGGTGATGAACCTGTGCTTGATCAAGACGGGCCGGTGTATGGTTGAATGAGGGTTTGGGCTTGCGCTTCCAGTAGCACTGGCCGTTACGGTGGTAGAAGGTGATATCTCCTATTGAGGACCAGCAGTCCTGAATGATTGGTGTGGGATGGAATTTGGGCATGGTTTCATGGTTTAGAGATTATAAAGCAAAGGTAGTGAAAAAAGCAACACAGCAGGCGGGGCTGCTGTGTTGGTTAGTTTATGGCAATGATAATGGGTTATTTGACTTATTTGAAAAGTTGATAGCCATCTATTGCCTCTCCAGACTTTAGGGCCTTGCGGTATGCTTTTTTGCTTAATACGTCAAGAACTCCATAATAGGCACGCTGACCCCATACGGAGGTTGCATCTGTGCCTGTCAAAATCTTATATGCCATGAGTTTCTTGCTCTTTACTCCTAAGAGACTGGCCACTTGTTCCTTTGAGGATGATCCGTTTGCAAAGTCAAATTGAATTAACCGGTCTTTATCTATACCTGCTATATTATGGTCCAATACTACCAATGGGGTTGCGTTCCTGGGGTTTTCTGGTGGCTGGACTCCGTACATTAGGCGCATACGGTAAGGGTCACGGGATTCAAATGAAATAAAGGTGTTATCGACCGGTATATTCTCTTGAGGATTGCTATTGGAAACAACTTCGCCATTTGAAACATTGCTCTTAGCGGATGACTTGCTTGATGAGCATGATGTTATGAGGGTTACAAGCAGCAGGGACACGCTGTACACTGCGAAGTACCAGCCTTTGGATAACCAGATTTTTACGGTGCGGATTTTCATATTGATAGTCCTTTATGCGAACAAATATAAATCTCAAATCAACAAATAACAAACAATACGGGTGGCAAAAACGTTGCAATTTTACTCTGTCCGTAGGTTCTTGATTTCCAAAATGGCATCGGGAAAATCCTCACGCAGGCTGTTGAGGCGTCTTTCATCATATTTGTACAGTTCCGGATCAGTTATCATGGCACCCTTTACCTTGAGTTTATCTATCTTTATCTCCTTTAACCAAGCAGGTAAATTCCATATGGTGTTTCCGAAATCAAACTCCAGGCTGTAGATGTGGTCAAAACGGGACAGGACTGCCGGTATCTCATAGTTTGTCTTTATTACTATGGTCTCGTGTCGGTTGTTCTTATCCGCATATTCTTCATAGACATCATCAGGGGTGATGATACGGCTTACCATCCAGCCTATCTTGGGAGTAAGTGCACCGTTCACAGGGTCTTGAGTCATCCCGAAGAAACCGGCCCACAACTCCATGTTGTATTCCTTAATGGTGGTGCCGTCTATGTCTTTCACAATGTATTTGAACGGAGTCTTTACCACCTCGGGCAGCATTGGGTGATGGAATGCTATCTCACGGGGTGTGCGCCCTTCCATATCAAACGGATAGAACTTGAGGAACCAGCCGTCAAACTTGGTTATTGTATTGTCATAGGGGCTGCAGCTGGCCATACGGACCTCACCGGGGCGTAGCTTCTTGACCATATTCTGCCAGAACTTTACATCAACATCACCTTGGGATGCACGGACAAACTGCTCAAGAATGGGATCCAAATCATTGACCCACCAGTCAAGACCGAAATCCTTGAGTTTTGAGGCTTTTTCACGTACCTTGCGCCAGTCATCAGGAGTTCCTATCAGTGTTACATCAGGTATTCCGCAGACAGAGTACATAACCCTGTATTCAAAGAAGGACTTCACGGCCTCCATAAGGGTAATCTGCGACGCTATCTTCTCTGTAGGTCCGGTTGTGGAGAAATCTGCTACAATGAGACCTGCAACATCATTTTTTGTATAGTAGTCTATCTGACTCTCAAAAGCATCCATTATCTCCTGCCAATCAACCTGATCAGGTTCATTTAACAGATCATGCTCACTTACAACTGTGAGGGTCTTGATGTCATCATGACTTACCAGCAACGGACGCATCTGCTCTGCGTTGTTGTTTACATAATGCCCGAACGCCTGGGTAATGAGCAGCCAAATCATATCAGGTGAGAACACCACCGGTCTATGGTCAGCAAACGCCCACATCAGTCCTTTGCTCACTGAGTTGAAATCATTTGTGAACAGGGATTCTCCCTGGAAACTGGTCATGATAAGCTCATATATGTCATGATCGTTCCTTATCACAGCGCCGTTATTCTGAAGTAGAGGACCTTTACCCTGAGTTGTGCGCCGTTCCACCTCTTGTTTTGCGGATATATGGGAGTTGAGCAGGCGCAGAGCAATCTTGTTAGCAGGTTCAAGTGGAAGTTCCTGTGAACGGGGGGCCAAATCCTCAATATGGAACGTAATTGTATCGGTTTGGGCCGATGAATATGGTTGTTCTTTTTCTAAAATGGAGTATGTGGCATTATGTATTTGCATAGCACCGCCAAAACCTCCAAAACCACCAAACGTCATATTGGGATTTGTGGGGGCTTTATTCTGTTCATAGGCCGTGACTCTCTCCATCATATCGGCCGTTATACTATCCAGCTCTTCTTTAGTCTTGTTATTCCGGACCAGCATAGAGTCAAGCTGTTGCCTGTAAGTGTCTTGATTAAAATAAACAGTATCATTGGACATTCGAACTGTAGTTACGGCCGACGTCATTGCGACTCTATTTTCAACAAGTGCCGGTTCTGCAAGAACACCTCCGGGAATAACGCTGTCATCGGGGCTGGATATGCTGTCTGTGGGGGCTTGAAGTTCCTCTTGTGGAGGCTCC
>JAFZKA010000115.1 GCA_017551925.1 Bacteroidaceae bacterium
CCCACGGGCGGCCATGGTTTCCTATACCGATACCCCAAAAAAGATACGGGAGGAATCTTCTTTAGTCCACTAAGCATTTGTCCAGTTCCTGTTTGATATACGCTTTATCCAGATTTTGCCCAATGAACACAAGTTTCTGCATACGGTCACCAGAAGTCTCATCCCAGTCAGCAGCCAGAACAGGATCTGAGCGGAGCATGTTTGCCAACTGGTTCTCAGGCATGGTGGCGTACCACTGCCCTGCGTTCTTGAGTGACATTTGCTTGCCGGCCTGCTCAAACAGGTAGCATATATCAAATTCGTCAGTAAAGTAGCACATTCCCTTGGTGCGGATAACCCCCTTGGGCCAGCGCTTTGATACGAACCAGTCAAAACGGTTCAGATCCATTGGACGGCGTGCGTAATATACGTATGTGCCTATTCCGTACTCCTCAACCTCACCGCCTTCATGGTCATGATGATGGTGGTGATGGTGCTCGTGATGATGCTCCTCATTGTGCTCATGCTCATCATCATCGTCGTCATCGTCATCCTGATGCTCCAGTTCTTCACCGCGTTTCTCAATCTCATGAATCCAGGTGGCGCTGGTGGCTACACGCTCAAAATCAAACAGTTTGGTGTTAAGGATGTTGCTCAGGTCAACATCACCGTAGTCACACTCCAGTATGCGTGCGCGTGGCTGCAGTGCGCGTACAATCTTGCGAATGCGCTCCATCTCATCGGCACTGACCTCTGATGCCTTGTTGAGCAGTATTATGTTGCAGAACTCTATCTGCTGGATGACAAGATTCTCAAGGTCCTCTTCACCGATATTCTTCTTGACAAGGTCATCGCCGCAACCAAATTCGTCACGTATGCGCAAGGCATCGACTACAGTTACAATGCAGTCCAGGTCCGGAATGCCGTCCTTGTTGTATTTGGCCTCCATCTGCGGAATTGAGCAGATGGTCTGGGCAATGGGGCCCGGTTCACAAATTCCGCTGGCTTCAATAACAATGTAGTCAAAGCGGTGCATGGCAATAATCTGGTGCAGTTGCTCCACAAGGTCCATCTTGAGCGTGCAACATATACAGCCGTTCTGGAGTGCAACCAGGCTGTCATCGTTCATGCCTACCACACCGCCTTGCTGAATAAGGCTTGCATCAATGTTAACTTCACCTATATCATTGACTATCACCGCAAACTTAATGCCTTTGCTGTTGGTGAGAATCCTGTTTACCAGAGTCGTCTTTCCGCTGCCTAAATAACCGGTGAGCAGCAGGACCGGAGTTTTATCAGTCATATCAATCAAAAAATATAATCAAGTGTCATATAGAGACCGTAGTCACCGTCTTTCTTATCAAAAGGTATGCCAAACGCTATGGTTGGAATGAAATTGTAGTCAATTACAAGTTGTGCGCTTATCCCGTAACTCATGTGGAGTTCACGGGCTTTTTCAAGCAGTTCTGAGCGGTATTCGCCGAATGATTTGCCTGACGTATTGTCTAAGGAATAGAGCGCTTGTGCCTGATTGTCAAACCTGAAAGGCCTGGTAATGATTCCTGCGTCAAAGAACGGGGTGGCGACAGCAAAGATGCGGCGTTTAAGGAACTCAATATCCATTATTCTTGTACGCAACTCAAAATTGCCCCACACGTAGTCATTGCCTACAATGCGGTTGTACAATACTCCGCGTAGCGTAGTGGCGCCGCCCAACCCGTCTGACGGTTTGAAATAGAGTATTGAAGGCTGTGAATAGAATGCCGGATTGCCTGCAAGTGTGCCTTGGTATGCCAGACTGTAGGCAAACACCAGACGCTCAGTGCCCAGACTGATGTACTGGCGGAACCGCGCTGCAAGTTTCAGATAGTCATATCCTGTCTTGAACAGGTCAGGAGCATACGCCATATTGACATCGGCATATATTCCGCGGGTAGGGGTGGACTCAATATCACGGGTATCAAACTTAATGCCGGCCAGGAACTCTGAAATGTTACCTCCCGATGCCTCGGAGTCTTCAATAAGCCCTGCTTTGCGGTACTCGCCGAAAAGCGTATAGTCCGGGTCATAACCTTTCCAGTGCAGTCCCTTTATCCAATAGTGCCAATATGACAAACTTGCAGTCCAGTCAAGATGCTTGGACAGGTCACCCTCAAGTTCTATCCTTCCGTTCAGGAACTTGCGGTCCATGCTGTAGTAGGCTATTCCGTCTTTCTGGTTCATGTTCAGGCTTGAATTGTAATCATGGACCGCACCGTTGAAACCGTAGAACCAGTATAGGGGATTGTTGTCAAAGAACAGTTTTGCCTGGGTGCGGATTCCGGGAATCAGGTACCGTGAGTCATACCTTAACATATATGTGCTGGCATGCTTTGAATAGACCAGCGCTTCAATTCCAAGGCGATGCTTATAGTTGGGGTAAAGTCCGCCGTAATTGTTGATGTCAATGAATCCTCCCACCATGAAACCAAAATCGGAATCATATCCTACTGCGGGCAGAGGATTTACTGACCAACCGTCCTTGACCGATGCTTTGTCAGCGTCAGCGCCGACAGCACTGATATGTATGAGTGCAAAGTCAAGTATGAGAATCAGCAATCGGCGTAGTGACATAGGGCATCAGAATAGGTAGTTGAATCCTACGTTTGTCCAAAGTCCTTCACCATCATTTTTGTCAAAAGCCCTGCCTGCCTCAAATGACAACACCATGTTGTGGTTCATAACGAGTTTCAGGCCTGCGCCGGCTGAATAATGTGTTTTGGTTTCTTTGCCTGAATACAGGCCTGATTCTTTCTGCTTTTCAAGACGGTATGGCTGCAGTATTCTTCCGGTATCAAAGAACGGATTGGCGGCAATCTGCCAGTTCTGGTTTATGAATTTAAAGTCATAAATGCGCCACCTTAATTCAAAGTTGAACATAAGCATACCTTCACCCAGCACACCGTTTCGGTTAATGCCTCTTACCGATGCGTTTCCGCCTATGGCTTCAGTGTACAGTTTGCGGAAAAACATACTGTTTATGTTGTTCGTGAAATAGTATGGCATATCTCCCCAAAGATTGAGTTGCATCAATGTGCGACAGGCAAAGGTGAGACGTTCAGACTCTGAGAATGACACGAATTCAGAGAAACAGAAGTGCAGGCCCAGGTTGCTGTATCCGTTACCGTCAATAATATCCGGTGCAAAAACCAATGATGCCTCCATGTTGACACCGTCAGTAGGGTCACTGTCATGATTGCGTGTGTCATACACCACACCGGCCCTGAGTTGGGTGACGTTTCCTCCGTTCTTTTCATCGGAACGGATCAGGTCATTATTGACATATACGTTGTAGAGGGTCTCAAGACCGTCATAATCTTTCAGGTTGAGATGGTCAGTCGCTATGTTGTAATAGGCAAGACCTACGGCCAGATTCAGATTGCCTGTCAGTTTTTTCTGAATGCTTGTCAGGACTCTGAACTGCTTGCGTGACATGAAATGATAGCCTTTCCTGTCAGGGGCGAATTCTGATGCGAATCCGTTGTATCCGTAGAATCCGAATTTGGGGGCATTGAAATAGGTTACGTCAAAGAACAGTTTCCCGTCAGGAATGAGTGTCTTGAAATCTCCGTATGTACGCAGTATGCTGGAACCTTTTGTGTATGTCGAGGCTTCAATGTTTATCTTGTAGTCATACTTGGGATAGTTGGAACCGTTTCCAAAATTGAATATATCACAGCATACTCCATATTGAAAGCCCAGGTCCGAATCAAATCCTACAACCGGCAGCGGTCCCAGGTTCCAGCCGGTTTTAATGATTTCCTTTTCTTTAGCTTGGATTGGCAAAAGAAAGGCGAGTGCGGCAATAATAGAAAATATGCGTCTCATTTAAGGCTCAATTGCTGGTTTGTTCTTGTTTTTGGCTTTTATGTTTATCAGGTCATAACTCAAGGTAATTCCGGCACCTGTGGGGTAGAACAGCCACTGGAATCTCCAGTTTCGTTTGATGAATACCTTGCTGTAGTCCTGATAATCATAGTAGTACTTGCCATAGAACGGATCTCCGGCGTAATACGGGTCATATTTTGCAATATAAATACCGGCCTTTATGAACAACTCAAGTTTCCATCGGGTGTCAGGTTTCTTGCCGAGCGGCAGTACATATCCGTAACCCAGGCCGAATCCGCCGCCTTCACCCTGATAGCCGTGTCCCTTATCCTGGTCAAAACAGATATCGAACTCGTTGGTTCCTACATATGCTGACAGATAATGGCCTGAATGATGTGAGTCTTTCTTGAAATATCTGCGGGCCTCAATCTGCAGGTTGAGCATCTGCAGGTAGAAATACTTGTCATCATTCGAGTACCATGGGAATTCATATTCCACTAGCCATGTCCATCGGCCATTTTCAGTAGGATAGAGTTCTGCCTCAATATTGTATATGGGAGTCCATCCGATGTTCTTTACAAAGAATGCATCATACAGCAGGTTTGTCTTTACGGCGAGCAGCGGACGCTTGCGTGAAGTTTCTAAAGCGGGTATGGTTACGGGCGTTGAAGCAATGGTATCCACAGCGGGAGTCTCTTCTTCAACCTGCGGTTTGATGGGCTCAAACTGGTATTCCGGTTCCGGCTCAAGCATATGGAGCACATATATGCCTGAGTTACGTATCACGGGATAGTAGTATTTTGTCAGATAGGTATAGACATCACCGGTCAGGGGATTGCTGCCAAGAGAGTTCTTGAGTTTGCTTTTCTTGGTGGCTACGCTCATCTCATCAGACTCAATGATATCAAGGATGAGGTTACGCGTATCTTCTTCAAGATTCGGATCCAGGGCGACGTAATGCGCCAGGTTCTCCCATGACTCCGTTATCTTGTTGATTGAGATTCTGGATTTGAGTTCAGGATAGACTCTGTACAGATAGTTTTGAATAACCTTTGAACGGTGTTCTGTAAGCCAGGTGTTGCGTTCCAGGCTGCCCTCAGGTGATGACTGTGAGATTATTTCTATTGCAGAGATGTTCTCCAGCCCGATAGAATCCAAGACCCTGTCAAGATGGAGCATGGACAGTCCGTTGTCCATGTATGATATATCCAGATCCGCTTTGTTCAGTTCAAAATGGATTTCAGTATAGTCTGTGGCAATGTACATGCTGTCCGATACCGGCTTGGGCATAATCCTGTGAACCACGGTATCGCCTACATGCAAAAGCCTTTCCATTCTGGGGTTGACCTGGGCATATGCCGCACATGGCAAGACAACACATATAGCCAATGTGATCATATAAAGAATATGATTCCTTATCAGTCTAGCCATTGTCTTGTCTTTTGTCCTTTGTCTCATGAGCGCGTACATATGTGCGCGTACGCACATACTATCTTGCAAAGATAATAATTTTGTACTAAAGAACGGATTTGTTTTTGTTTTAATTATCTTCGTGGCTCAAAAAATAGGATTTATGAAGCCGCTGAAACCGTCAATACCTTCAAATTTAAGGATCCGTCTGGTTATTCTTGTTTTCTTACAGTACGCCGTTTGGGGCGCCTATCTCATATCGATCGGCCGATATCTGGCATTGGTGGGATTGGGCAGCCAAATCAAGTGGTTCTTTTCAATGAACGGACTGGTATCGCTGTTCATGCCTGCGCTGATAGGCATTGTGGCAGACCGGTATATACAGGGACAGCGCACGCTTTCAATATGTCATGCTTTGTCGGGGCTGTTTATGATTTCGGCAGGAATATACTGTCTCAGGGCCGGTCAGGTGCAGTTCGCTCCGCTTTATACGCTGTACAGCCTGAGCGTGGTTTTCTTTATGCCATCGGTCGCATTAACCAATTCAGTTTCATACAGCATAATAACACGTGCCGGAGGTGATCCGGTCACAGACTATCCTCCAATCCGCCTGTTCGGCACAGTAGGTTTTATATGCAGCATGCTGGCGGTGAACTGGATCAGGATAGGCGGTGTCAGCATGCAAGAGTCTTACACTCAATTGATTTTGTCCGGAATTCTGTCATTTGTGCTCTGCCTGTATGCGCTTACCTTGCCGATATGCCCGACTGAAGGTAAGAAAAGCCTGTCCGATGCGTTCGGAATCAAGGCTTTGAGCCTGTTCAGGCAACGTAAAATGACGGTTTTCTTTCTGTTCTGCATACTGATGGGCTCCGCTTTGCAGATAACCAACGGTTATGCGAATACTTTTCTGGGGTCATTCTCAAACAACCCTGAACTGGCCGACACATTTGCGGTAAAAAATTCTAACGCATTGCTCTCTTTGTCGCAGGTATTCGAGACGCTGTGTTTCCTGCTTGTTCCGTTCTTTATGAAAAGGTTCGGAATCAAGAAAGTTCTGCTTATGTCAATGACCGCATGGGTGCTCAGGTTCGGACTGTTCGGACTGGGCAGCCCCGATATGCCCGGTGTGTTGTTGTTCATCCTGAGTTGCATGCTTTACGGCATAGCGTTTGATTTCTACAATATTGCCGGTTCGCTGTATGTGGAGCAGAATGTTGATAAAAGCATAAGGGCGAGCGCCCAGGGCCTTCTGATGATGATGTCAAACGGTTTTGGCGCAACAATAGGTATGATCGGCGCCGGAGCGGTTATAGATAAATACGTGTTCAAGGCGCCTGTTCAGGACTGGAGTTCCGCATGGTTCGTATTTGCGGGTTACATGATTGTGACGGCAGTGCTTTTCAGCATATTCTTCAAGGATTCCGGTACTGCGAAAAAACCTTAAATCACCGGCGCTACTGCTGATGCCCGTCAAGTTGCGTAAGGATGGTGCGGTAGTAGGCCGGGGTGACTGTAATGGTCTTGCCCGAAGGCTGGTCAAGGGTTATTGCAAAATGGCCGTGTTCCTTGCCCCAACGTACAATCTTGGCGGTGTTTACAAGGAATGAGCGGCGGCATCGGACAATTGACGTGTCGGCCAGGTCCTCCTCAATTTTCTGTGTGGTACTGCGCAGCAGATAACTTGACAATTTGCCTTCAAGAGCGTAGAAAATCTGAACGTAGTTGTCCTGTGATTCAATGTAGAATATTGAATCTGCGCTCAATGACATCTTGTGCTTGCCCTGGCTGTCTCTGAACTGAATAAGTTGACGGGCTGATTCTATGGTCTCACGCTTGTGCGTGACCTTGAACAGTTCAAGTTCCTCTTTCTTGGCTTTGTACTGGGCATAGAACCAGATTATGGAGTAGGGTATGACCAATATGAGACCTACACACAACGGGATTCTGAACAGCAGTTGCGGAACCTCGACTGAGCCCAGTTTGAAATATACCGTAAACAGGTAGTATTCGGCGGCTATTACAAAGAACTCTGCTATAAGCCATAAAAGGATACGTCTTACGGTTACATCATGTCTTTTGCTGAAGGCTGAAAGCAGCAGTTTGCTCAGGATCAGAGTGCCTATGGCAACAATGTAAAAAAGCGCGGTGACACCTGCCTGTTTCAATGAGTGGAAACCGAACCAGGTGGTGGAATATGCCAATGACGGCTGATACAGTGACATGAACAGCATTGAGAACAGTGATACGAACAGCACTGTCCGCAGCAGGAAACTCCTCTGCAGCATCTGTTTTGGAACCGTTATATTACCGCTTTTCGTCATAGATTGCAAAGGTAATCTTTTCTGCGAGTTTTTTTCACGCACCGGATGGCCTTTTTCAGCGTTTTCAGCGCTTTCTGCGAGTAATTAATAGTAAAGGAAATAGTAGATAACAATGAGGTGCAGCGGATAGAATGCGTAGAACAGGTACTTGGCAAAAGCCCCTTTAATGAATCCCCGCTGCCCGTTGTACATGTTGATGGGAATAAACGCAATTCCTGTAATCCATCGGCCCGGCAATATGCATGACCCGATTACAGCTTGCAGTATGCGGTTGTTGCGCATGGCATAGAGCAGCAGTATGAAACTGTAGCCGGCGCACCCGTAATCGGCATTGACCAGGACCGACAGTAAAAGGAGCCCTGCCAGACTGGCCAGCAGGCGCATTCTGTCCTCTTTGAAGCGCTCTATGGCGCACAGCCCCAGCAATCCTATAAGCAAGGTAAAGAACACATTCTGTTTTGGATGCATCCAGGTTCCTGAATGGACAAGATTCCATGGAATCTCTGAAATGACGGCAAATATCAGCAGGTTAAGACTGTAGCGCTTACGGCTATGGGTGTGTATGAAACCCTGTACCAGAAGGAACGCGAACAGCGGGAATGCAAGCCTGCCTATAATCCGTGCCAACAGGTATAATGTTACGGGTCTGCCTATAGTGAACAGCGGTTGCAGGAACAGTGGGTTGTCATACCAGAAAAATGCGGCGACATGATCAATGAACATGGTCACTACCGCTATGATTTTCAGCCAACTGCCGCTTAATATCCGCCAGCGTTCCGGATCTTGTAATATTCCTGTTTTTTGCATGAGGCAAACTTAGCAAAAAAGTGTAATTTTGCAGTCTGAAAAAGAGAGAAACATTAAGTACCATATGCAAAAGATAATAATACTGGATTTTGGTTCACAGACCACCCAACTGATAGGCCGCAGGGTGAGAGAACTTGACACATTCTGCGAGATTCTGCCTTATAACAGTTTTCCTGCCGATGACCCTGATGTGATTGGCGTGATTCTGAGCGGCTCGCCCCTGAGTGTATATGCCGATGATGCATTCCGTCCTGACCTTTCAGGCATAGTAGGCAAATACCCGGTGCTGGGCATCTGCTACGGTGCACAGTTGCTCAGTTATACATACGGTGGCAAGGTGGAACAGGCCGGTACACGTGAGTACGGTCATGCCTCGCTCGGTTACATTGATCCGGATTGCCCGCTGTTCAAGGGTTTTGACAAGGACTCGCAGGTATGGATGAGCCATGGTGATTCCATTACCGCAATTCCTGCCGGTTATCACGTTACCGCATCAACAGACAGCGTTAAATTCGCAGCGTTTGAGTGCGCCGAGAAGCAGGTCTGGGGCGTGCAGTTCCATCCTGAAGTGGTTCATTCATTGCAGGGCAAACTGCTGCTGGAGAACTTTGTTATCGGTATTTGCGGCAGCCGCAGGGAGTGGACATCAGATTCATTCATTGAGAAAACCGTGGGTGAACTCAAGGCAGAACTCGGCAATGACAAGGTTGTTCTGGGATTGAGCGGGGGAGTTGATTCATCGGTCGCCGCCGTGCTGCTCAATAAGGCTATAGGCAAGAACCTGACCTGCATATTCGTAAACCACGGTCTGCTGCGCAAGAATGAGTTTACTGACGTACTTAATGACTACGTTTGCCTGGGCCTGAACGTAAAGGGTGTTGATGCATCGGATATGTTCTTTGCAGACCTCAAGGGCGTGACAGAACCTGAACAGAAACGCAAGATCATAGGCCGTGACTTTATTGAGGTGTTTGATGCCGAGGCTTCAAAGATAACCGATGCCAAGTGGTTGGCACAGGGCACCATTTATCCTGATCGCATTGAGAGTCTGAACATAACAGGCAAGACAATAAAGAGCCATCACAATGTAGGCGGTCTGCCTGCCAAGATGGGCCTGAAACTGTGTGAGCCGTTGAAATGGCTTTTCAAGGATGAGGTCCGCGCCATTGGCCGCCGTCTTGGAATTCCTGAGCATCTGATAGGCCGTCATCCTTTCCCGGGGCCCGGTCTGGCTGTACGTATAATCGGTGATATCACTCCGCAAAAGGTTGCGGTACTTCAGGAGGCTGACGCTATATTCATAAACGGTCTGCGCGAGTGGAAACTCTACGATAAGATATGGCAGGCAGGTGCAATCCTGCTGGCTGACCATACCGTAGGCGTTATGGGTGACGAGCGTACATTTGACAATGCGGTGGCTCTGCGTGCCGTTACCAGCGTTGATGCCATGACGGCCGATTGGGCTGAACTGCCATATGAGTTCATGCACTGGGTGAGCAATGAGATAATAAATAAGGTAAAAGGCGTGAACCGCGTCTGCTATGACATCTCATCAAAACCGCCAGCCACAATAGAGTGGGAATGATTATAGTTTGAGAACCTTACAAAAAAAACAATCAGATATGAAAAAGATAATAGCAACAAACGGCGCTCCTGCCGCAATAGGACCATATTCACAGGCCGTAGAACTGAACGGAACAGTTTATGTTTCAGGTCAGTTACCCGTTAATCCCGCCACCGGTGAGATGCCTCAGGGCATTGAGGCGCAGACCCGCCGTTCTCTTGAGAACATAGGTGCAATACTTGAGGCCGCCGGACTTACCTATAATGATGTGATCAAGACAACCGTGCTGTTGGCAAACATGGCTGATTTCGGCGCAATGAATGCAGTGTATGCCGAGTTCTTTACTCAGGATAAACCTGCACGCGTCTGTTTCCAGGCTGCAGCCTTGCCTAAGAATGCACTTGTTGAGATTGATGCCGTTGCCGGCAGATAATATCTTAAGACTTATCAGAAAGAGTTCTCATCAACAACCCTCTGAGTCTCCTGATTGAAGTCTGTGCGCGGAGTTATATAAGTGGTGTTCGTGTAATAGCCTTTCTGGCTGGGCATTCCATCTACAAAATCACGTAATGATGATGCTCCGGTAGCCTGTTCATGCCATAACTGTTCATAGTCATGAATGTAGTCGGCCTGGGGAACTACGTTTGTGTCAAACTCCAACTCGATACAGGTTGTATCCTGGAAATTGCCGTAGCAATAAATAAAGTGGTCAACGTATCCGGTGTTCTTGATGGTGTTGAATGACAGGAATATTGCGCTTGACTTGTGCGGCAACACAACCAGCGGCAACTGGTTACGGGGCACAATGCAACCGCAGGTGGTCTGAATCTCCTGAATGAACAACGGGTTGTTTGATGTGTTTTCTATCTCATATGCTATGCTCATCATCTCACCTTGCAGGACAGGGTAGTAATGACGCACAGGGTCAACCACTATGGCGCTGGCCGGTTTCAACTTTTTGTTGCACGATGAAAAGATTATCAGTGCAATAACAGTGAGTAATACGAGATATTTGCAGGTTGTGTTTGTCTTCATTTATTTTATCCCTTTCAGAATCCTTCTATTTCATCAATAGCCATAGTGCGTTCTTCCTGATTACGTACTATGGTAAGCACAAGAGTACCTTTGCAGTCAGACGGAATGTTGAATTCCACAACTGACCGTTGGAGGTTGTTTGCAATCGGTTTGGGTACCACTTTACCCAAATCACGTCCCTCAGAACTGAGAGACACACTCAATGGGAATGCAATGTGGTATATTGCATTCTTTGAAAAACTTATACGCAGACGCTTTATTCCTTTGACATGCGGAATAGCAATTCTGAGTGCCGGTGTGGCCGATGACAGCATGAGTCCGCAATGGTAGTTTGACGGCAGTCCGAGATGCCCGTCAGTAAGAATGCTTACGTCATTGTATTCCTCATCAAGGGCAGTCAGAGGCTGAACCTTGACACCTTTCAGCAGATTCTTATTGCCCAAATCATCAATATGCTTGAGCATGTACCTGTATTCGCTTATATAATCTTCAATACTGCCGCCTGATTCGCTGTAGGTTACTATACCCATATTGACCAGCCTTTCCAGGCCGTCAAGCATACGCCTGCATCCTAGCGTGTCAGAGTTGATGCGTTTCAACTCCAGACTGGTCAGCATCATGGCACGGAACATCTGCTGTACCTCTGTGCGCTCAGGATCCTTGACAGTTACAAGCAGGTTGAACATCTGTTCATGGAATTGTTCAAACTCCTTGGCAGGCAGATATGTATCCATTGCTTTCAGGACACCCTCATACATGGGGAGTGTCTTTTCCCTGGCGGTCAGCATATCCTCCTGCAATGTCATGAAGTTGCAGATAACCTCACCTGTCACGGGATACAGTTCAGTGCTCAGTTCCTTCAGCCTGGGGCGCCATTTGATATCAGGATCAACCAGCATCTCTGATATAATGTGCTTTTTCAGTCGGAACAGCGTGCTGTAGTCATTGCCGCTTCCGTTAAAAAATACACCTTTTACACCTGACTTGGCATAAAGTTTAAGTCTGCGCTGAACTACATCAAAAACAGGAATTGGCGTAAAATAGTCATCAAAGTTGTTAATGTAATCCCAGATATATATCCGTTTGGTGTACTTTGACCATTGGTTGAGCAGGCTCTCGAATTTATCCTCCTGAGCCGTATGAACGGGACTGAGGGGATATGACATGGCGCTTATAAGCACTCCGGCGTTATCGGGCAGTTTCTCAAGCGGCAGTCTGCTCGTAGTGCGGTAGTATGATGTAAAGAATATATGTTTAGGAAACTCCTGGGTAAGGCGCTCCAACAGATAATAGACGGCCCCCGATGCATCGCCTGCCTTGTTGCCGCACTCCACGCAATGGTCGCAAAGGCACACTACAGAGTTGTCATTGGGCAGAATGGCAAACCTTATGGTCTTGTCATTGCCGTAATTGTCATTTATATAACTCTTGATGTAATTGAACAGTGCGTCTGATGAAAAACAGAACTGGTCACTGTTTACGCTGTTGCCTGCTTTCGCATATACGGTTCTTGATGCATTCTTGGGCAGAACCACAGAGAGATTGTGTCCCCAGATTCCCCAGTCGCGGTCCACGCTGTTCAGATGCAACTCGTTGCCCTCATCAAACGGGAGTTCAGGCAGATAAACCTCCCTGTACTCGAACGGCGAGGATACGTTGTGGTGTTGTTCCGCGTCATCACAACTGCAGAACAACAGAGCACTTAACAATATCAATACGCTGTGGGGGCTTATCATTGCATACCTGTTTTACTGATTAAAAGACGATATGAGCCTGAAGCGTCAGAGCATATATGTTGCGATAAGAGTCAACCAACGTACCGTCTTTCAGACGATAGGGGTTGTAGCAGGTGTTCCAGGTTCCTGTCAGGCCAAGACATAACTGGCGTGTGCAGAGATACTGGAAATCAAAGCCCACCATTGCGTTCGTGTGTGACAGGTCACGCAATGCGGTCTGTTCAAAGAATGTCAACTCAGGGAATGAACCGAAACCTGACAGCAGTGTTAATGATGAGATGTTGTCATTGTTTATCAGGAACTTGCCTTTTACTCCCACATTGTAATACAGACTGTTTGAGAGCAATGTGAAATCAGTTCCCATAGTCAGGCTGATACGTTCCCATGACTTGATTACCGATGGAGACAGTATGAATATGTCAAATTCGTCTTTTGTAGCCAATCCCATGCTGGTGTCTCCCAGATAGAGATAGGTGGGTGGTGTATGGCGATAACCCAGACGCAGTGAAGGTGTCCAGTTCTTGGGTGCCGCATATGAGGCGGATATGTTGGCGCCGAATCTGTTGAAATAGCGGGTTGCGGCTGAAACATTTACCATTCCGCTCCATTTGGCGTTGAACTCATGCTCCCACTGGGCAAGGAATTCAAGTCCTACTCCGCCGCCTTCATGCAGGGTTCCTTCATGATAGCCGTCAATACCTTTATAACTGATCTGTCCTGTGTAAGTGTTGCGCCTGGTTATTCTGGAATAACTGAGCGTGGCAACGGAGTAAAGGTGACCGATTGTTGACAGTTCCTCACTGTGCGTGTCAAAGAACGCATGGGTATATGATGCGTCTATCCTGTTCTTGAAACCGCGGAAACAGAGGTAGCGCATATGCTGAATGAAATCCTCCTGTTCTGCATTGCTGGGCTCATAGTAACGCATCTGATAGATATAGGCGTAGTCATACTGCTTCAGGGCCTCATAAATCAGTCCCTTTGTGTAAAGCAGTTCGCGGTTGTTTGAGTCATAAACAAGCGCGGTATCAATAACCTCCATTGCAATGTCAGGCATCTTGTTGCTCATCAGTTCCGTTGCCCATTCCTGGCTTACACCTGAATATGCGGCTGTAAGTTGCGGACTTACAAACTCATCAGAACTCTTCTGCGGATTCAGCAATGCAAGCGCTTCGGCGTTACGGCCCTGCTCCTGCAGTGATATGGCCTGCTTGACAATGAAATATGGTATTTCAGGGTAATAGTCATAACCCAGTTCCGCATACATGTGGAACATATCGTCATATTTCAGTGTCTGGCTCATGTTGATAAGGCAACGCAATGCAACCTCGCTGTCAGGAATTACCTCAAGCAATGCGCGTGCTTCATTATAAGCCTGAACATACTCCTCTTCTTCAATCAGATATTTCAGACGTACTGCCACAACCTCTTCATAGGCCGATGCAAAACGCTGCCTGTTTGCCGGGCTGCGCCTTGCAGACCGCATGAACAACTGACGTGCCTCAGTCAGACGGTTCAGATGTCCGAGCACCACAATCTGACGTGAAACTACAGCGGGCCATGTGCTTGCCGTATCGGGCAGCAGTTCAAGCACCCTGTCCAGATGCTCGTAGGCGTCATCCCACTGCTGTGTGGCAAAATCATTGTTTGAAAGTTGGAGCATCAGATCCGTGTATGTTTCAATCAGTTCTTCATCATCAGGATTCATCTCATACAGTTCATTGAGAATGCGCAGGCTGGCTTTCTCATTGCCTGACATCTTCTCTACGGTATAGAGTTTCATCAGCAGCGCAGGAGTGCGTCCGTATATCTTCATCGCTTCACTGATATACAGGCGGGCGTCATCATAATACCCTCTGGTGAGCGCGGTGTTGAGAACGTAATTAAGGGCGTCGCGGTCATGAGTGGCCAGGAACAGACGTGCGTTTGACTCATAGGGGTCATGCAGTCGGGCGTCATTCGCAACATCATACAAAAGCGTGTTGTATGCATAACTGCCGGTTCTCTTGTTCTTGACAAAGGTAAGAGCCTGTGCATAAAGACCAAGTTCTGACATGATACCGGCAACTTTGTTGATAAGTTCCGGGTCATTCGGGAAATAGGCGAGACCACGGTTTGCGGCACCGATGGCCTTTTCAAACTCACCCATCTTTTCATAGGTTGACGCCAGCTCAATATAGTATTCGCGTACAAGCGGGTCTTTGTCAATCCAACGTTCCAGATTGTCGGCGGCTTCAGTCAGAGAACTTTTCTTGACGATGTTGTCCCAATTCTCATAATTGTGGCGCCTTACGTCTGCCATGACCAGAGAGTCATTGGGGTAGATGTGTGCCAGGCGTTCAAGAGCGGCATCGGCCTCAACATCATTTCCTAATTTTCTGTACAAGCCTATCTTACGGCGCCACAGGTCCCTGTCGTAGGGCTGGAATTCAAGCAACTCATTTATATAGCAGATGGCGCTGGAATAATGCTCCAGGTTGTCTTCAACATCAACCAGAATTCTCTTGGCCCTGTAATGCTGGTCATTGGCCTGTATTGCACGTACCAGATGATAACGTGCCTCTTTCATGTCGCCGATTATGTAGTAGTACTGGCCGTTGTAGTAACGCAGATCAGGGTCATCGGGGTAATCCTCAAGACCTGAATCAATCTCTCGTTTGGCGGAGTTCCAGGCGTTTGAGTTGACATAGCCCTCAATACGGTATATGTAGTAGCGCGGGAGATGCTTTATCTCACGTGCGGCATGCATCTCTCCGCTGAAGGAGAGCAACAATATGAAATATATCAGAATAGTCCTTGTTCTCATTTGTCTTATGATCTCTTTTTAACACCTGTACGCTTGATAGGCGTCCAAACGGCGGTTGTATTAACAATAAAGCGCCAATAGCCCACATTTGAGCAATAGGTGATTATGGGGTGATATATGAACGGCTCCAGAAGCGTAGCCAATAACAGTTTCAGGTAACTTGCCTTAGTGTGTTTCCAGTTGACTGCTTTCAGTTTGTAGTCAAAGAAAATCACGAAAAATGAAATGAACGCTGAAAAGACATAGATTGTTCCGAATATAAGGAATGCGGCACTCCAGTTTACACCGCCGGTCAGAGCCAACCAGATGGTAAAGAAGAAACCTACCATCTCAAAAATGGGGGCAATGAACTCGAACAGGAACAGGTAGGGTAGGGTCAGGCCGCCTATCGGTCCGTAATGGGGGTTGAAGAACAGTTTGCGGTGGTTTGATACAATCTCAAAAAGTCCACGTGCCCATCTGGTGCGCTGACGTGCCAACTGTTTCAGGGAGCCCGGACCTTCAGTCCAGCAGCATACCTTTGGTACAAGTGCCAACTGGAAATCCTGGCCGCTGTTTTTCATATATGTAACCATACGCAGCAGCATATCAACGTCCTCAGCCATACTCATGGGGTCATATCCTCCTGACTTTACGGCAACGTCAGTGTCAAACAGACCGAAACCACCTGATATGTTAGGCAGGGCGTTTATTCGTGACCATCCAAGTTTACTTATAAGGAATGAACGCAGATACTCCAACTGCTGGAACATCGGTATGGGGGCGCTTGGAACAGCGGCCTCTACCACTTTTCCGTTTTCAACGATACATGCGTTACTCATAAGCATGGTGGCACCAACGCCTATCATCGGCTTGTGGCTGTTGATGACGAACCACATCATTCTGTAAAGAGCCATAGGCTCGATGATGCAGTCCACGTCAGTACATACAAAGTATTTGTTACTGCACACGTTGATTCCGGCATTTGAACCGTCGGCTTTACGTCCGCCGTGAACCTTGTCAACCACAATCAGTTTGCTGTAACGCTCATCGGTTGATTTAAGCACACGCTTGATAGGCTTGGACTGCACTCTCATGGCTATGTCATACGGAACCTCCACCAACTTGTACTCCTCAATGAGAAGTTCCATGGTGCGGTCGGTACTTTCATCGTTCACGATTACAATCTCATAGTCAGGGTAGTCAATCTGCATTATTGAGTTGACGCTATCAATGATGGTAACCTCCTCATTGAAGGCAGGTGCTATGATTGAAACTGCAGGGGTAAGAGGTGATCCCTGCATGAGATATTTTATAGTCTCGTCATCGGGCAGGTTTATGTCAAGTTGTTTCTGGGCCAGACGGCTCATGAAAACAAGCCATATATAACCCGCTATCAGCAGCATTGTGTAGCCGAATACCAGATAACAGAATATGTAATATATCGTTAACCACATATCGTTCTTCTCTTTTTTTATCCGTTGAAAACAGTCTCGACCGAAGGATGGTAAGCCTGTTCCTTGTCAAGACGTATCTTTTCAAGTGTGATCGGGTTGTTGAAAAAGTCAAAATATTTTTTATCTGCGTCTGTTGAGTTCTTTTCCAGTTCCTGGAATAATGCACGGCCTTCAGGGCCATAATTGTAGATGCATCTCAGCGCTTCATATCTCACATGGGGGTTGGTGGTGTTCTTGAAACCGTCAAGCAGGGCGTCAAGGCTGTTGCCGGTTGCAAGGCGTGTCAATGCATGCATGATTGCCACCTTTGTGTCATCGGGTTGGGTGAGCAGGGCTTTTTTCAAAAGTTCCTCGCTTTCAATGTATCGGAGATATCCCCATGTCCTTGATATCTCTTCAATCAGTTTTTTCTTTTTGCTGTCATTGTAGAGGTCTTTCAGTTCTCCGCAATATTCAATCTCATTGAATCTTCTCATGAGTCTGACAAACATGCACTGGGTCTTTTCATTGCTCTGGATGTGAGCCCATCGGGCCAGATTGGGCAGTTTGAGACCCATCTTGCGACGGCGCTGGAGTGAAAAGCCCAGTTCTATCTCATCCTTGATGCAGCAGTTCTTGTCAAAAAAGTCTGTCTCAAAATAATCCAAGGCACTGTCTGAACTGGACATGACGTTTGAATACATGGCCAGTCTCTGTACACGCATATATTTTGAGTTGAGCAGTTTGTTGATTACCCAGGGGCTTATGGGCAGTTTGAACGTACGCATCTTACTCAAGGCGTTCGCTTTGTGCTTCATGCTTCCAAGACTGATCTCCTTTTCAAGGTAGTCAGGTATGTCAAACATACGCAACATTGTATGGGAGTTTTCTGTCTTTGACAGTTCGGATCTCTTGGATATAAAGTAAAGATAAAAAATCTCAACGAACATATGCTTCTCACGGTTGTTCTTGAGCAGCGGTCCGTCAAGTTCACTCCTGTCAAATCCGAATGCGCGTTCAATGTCCTCTTCGGACAACAGTTCCGAGGCCTCCTGGGATACTATGTATTCCATGCCCTTGCCGTACTTCTTTTCAATCCTGTCCCTGAGTCTTTGGGTTCTTTTGTTTTTCCATGACATGACGAACAGCACCAGTATCATGACGACTATAATCATTACGCATAATGCTGATATCATGGCTGCTACCTTAACTTCATCAGGGTAATCCGCAAACTTGTATATGACGAATGCAAACAGAAATTTGCAGTACGCCATAAAGAGAGAGATGTAATATCTTATAAACGAAATCGTACCCACTTTCTAATCTCCGGTTTTACTCGTTTGTTATTAAAAAAATAAATTATAAATGGAATGAACTATTGATTTTTGAAGGCGCAAAGTTACTAAAAAATAAGGTTTAAAATAATTATTGTTAGGTTTTTTATAACGTGTTTATGATTTTTTATCTCTATATTCGTGCACCAAATTAATTGTTATGAAAGCGAAACAACTATCTTTTTGTTTAAAAATTCTTTACACTGCACTATGCTGCACCGTGTTTTTTGTTTCATGTACAGGCAAATCTGATATGAATAAGATTTCTACTCCGGGTAATCCCTATCTGCCGCTTTGGGAGCATATTCCTGACGGCGAACCTTATGTTTTTGAAGATCCTGACAATCCGGGACAGATGCGTGTCTATATTTACGGTTCGCATGACAGTATGATTGATGCCTATTGCGGACGTGAGTTGGTGGTCTGGTCTGCATCGGTTGACAATCTGACCGACTGGCGTTATGACGGTGAGATTTTCAGCGTGAAGAAAAACGCAAACGGCGAACTCTTGAACCGTCAGGGACTGGGCGATGTGCTTTATGCTCCTGATGTGACTCTTGTTACCGGTCCTGACGGGGAAAAGACCTATTATCTGTTTCCAAATAACCAGTCCGGCGGCCGAAACGGTATGGTTTGCAAGAGCTCACGCCCCGACGGCCCGTTTGAAGTCTGCAACTGGAGCAGCCGTAATCCCAACGTGACCGATGGCGTTTTGGCGTTTGACCCTGCCGTGTTTGTTGATGATGACGGCCGCGTATATGGCTACTGGGGATTCGAGCGTTCATATGCCGCAGAGTTTGACCCCACTACGATGGCAACGGTAAAACCCGGTACTGAAATAGTCGAGGATATGATTTCAGGGCGTTATTATGACGGAATATTCAGTTTTTTTGAGGCCTCGTCAATACGCAAGATAAAGGATAAATACGTGTTTATCTACAGCCGTTTTACCAAGGACGGTGAATTCGGACTGCCTGTTTCAAACTATACTTTGGCATACGCCTACAGTGACAATCCGCTTGGCCCTTTCACCTACGGCGGTACGATTATCGATGCCCGCGGCCGTGAAACAGACGAGCAGGGCAACGTAATAGCATCGGCGACCATTGACGGAAACACGCATGGCAGTATCTGCGAAATTAACGGACAGTGGTATGTATTCTATCATCGCCAGACCGGAACTGATGAATACGCCCGTCAGGCGATGGTCGCTCCCATTACGGTCAAGGTTCAGGAGGGCAAGGGCGGCAAGGTCGAGATTTCAGAGGGCGAATACAATTCTGAAGGATTTTCGCTCCAAGGCCTTGATCCACTGGAGCGTCACCCTGCCGGAATAGCATGCTGGTACACCGGTCCGGAACCCGCGGTACATGACTGGCCGAACAATATATTTACAGGTTCATATGTGGCATCGGCATATGGTACTGACAGTAAGTTCAAGGCTCCGTATGCCTTGGAGAACAATATCAATCCTGTGGTAAAAAATACTGACGGCTCGATTGTAGGTTACAAGTATTTCAATTTCAGCAGGACCGCCGGTCGGGAACTTGACCTGGTGCTGAATCTTATTCCTGAAGGTGTTGACGGAACAATAACCGTTATGGCTGACCGTCCATGGAAATCACAGGGTGGAAAGGTGCTGGGCAAGATTGAAATCAAGGCCGATATGCCCGCAGTTCCTACGGAGTTGAGCGTCAGTCTGCCGGAACTGTCCAAAATGTCAGGAAAACATGCGATATTCTTTGTTTTCTCATCAGAAACCAGACAAAAATCCATCTGCACGTTAACGGATTTGAGATTTCAGTGAAAACATTGTTATATTATAAATATAATAATTAATTTTGCGGTCTCAAACAACCAATTAATTAATAGACCTTTATGAAAAGAAATTCCTTGCTGCCCTGTCTTGTCGCAGCGGTAATGCTGCTTCCGGGCTGCAAACATTACGAGTATCCGTTCCAGAATCCGAAACTCTCATTTGACAAAAGAGCAGACAACCTGCTTTCTTTGCTGACTCCTGAGGAAAAGATCGGCCTCATGATGAACGGTTCAATATCAGTTGACCGTCTTGACATTCCCGCCTACAACTGGTGGAATGAGGCTTGCCACGGCATTTGCTATGATGATGTAACCGTATTCCCGCAGGTTATCGCCCTGGGTGCCACCTTTGATGCACCTCAGCAATATGAGATATACAGTGCGGTTTCTGATGAGGCCCGCGCCGTATGGAATACCACAGATCATCATCAGTTAGGCGTAACACAGCCCAACGGAAGCATCTGGCATAACGGACTCTCTTTCTGGTGCCCCAATGTGAACATTTTCCGTGATCCGCGCTGGGGACGCGGACAGGAGACTCCGGGTGAGGATCCATATCTGAACGCCGTAATGGGAACCCAGACCGTAAAAGGTATGCAGGGTAATGACAAGAAATACCTCAAACTGCACTCATGCGCCAAGCACTATGCTGTGCACAGCGGTCCCGAGCCGTTACGTCACCAGTTCAACGTGAGCGTATCAGGCCGTGATTTGTGGGAGACATACCTGCCTGCATTCCAGAGTCTGGTAAAGGATGGCAACGTACAGGAGGTTATGTGCGCCTATCAGCGTTATGAGGGTGAGCCCTGCTGCGCCAGCGACCGTCTGCTGCAGGATATCCTGCGCAACAAGTGGGGTTATAAAGGTCTGGTTGTAACTGACTGCGGCGCCATTGGTGATTTCTTCAACGCCCGTCAGCACGGCACACACAAGGATGCCGCAAGCGCATCGGCCGATGCCGTTCTTTCAGGTGCTGACATAGAGTGCGGTACCAGTTACCGTTCACTGACCCAGGCCATAGAGCAGGGACTTATTACAGAGGCTGACATTGACGTAAGTGTACGCCGTATTCTTAAGGCCCGTTTTGAATTGGGTATGTTTGATCCCGCTGAGAACCTGCCGTGGGCTAATCTCGGACTTGAGGACCTGAGCAGTCCCGCTCATACCGCTCTTGCCAGCAAGGCTGCCCATGAGGCAATAGTTCTGCTTAAGAACAGCAACAACCTGCTGCCTCTCAAAAAGAACATGAAGATTGCTGTTGTAGGTCCTAATGCCGATGACGCACGCGTTATTTTGGGTAACTACAACGGTTATCCGTCAGCAGCCAACACCAAGACCATTCTGGACGGTATCCGTGAGGCTGCTCCAAGTGCGGAGATTATCTATGAAAAGGGTTGTGACCTGAATGTTCCGTATATCACCAAGCATTACGTTTCAGAGATAAACGGCGGCAAGGGCCTGCACGCTGAGTACTACAACAGCCTTGACTGGACCGGCAATGTTGCAGCCAAGGTTGACTATGATGAGCCTTTGAGCCTGAACACCACATCACCCGCACTGGCACATGAGGATTGTCCGTGGGAGGATGGCGTTAACATGACCGGTTTCTCAGCCAGATATACAGGTAGTTTCATTGCCGATTACACTGGTGATATGGTCTATAATGTACGCGGCAGTTCACGCTACAACTTTATAGTAAACGGTGATACCATTGCCAAGAATGCCGGTCAGGGCGGTGGCCGCGGTGGTTTTGGCGGATTCGGTGGTTTCGGCGGCGGCTTTGGCCGTGGTGCTGCAGCAACCACATTTAAGGTTGAGGCCGGCAAGACATACAATATTTATATTGATCTGGTACAGCCCGAGGCCCGTTCCGCTTCATTTTCATTTGATATCTATAGTCGCGGTCCCGTTGATTTTGCAAGCGTTGTAAAGAAAATCTCAAAGGCTGACGTAATAGTTATGGTAAGCGGTATCTCATCAGATATTGAGGGTGAGGGACATGACCGTTCTGAGATTGAACTCCCTGAAATCCAGCAGCAGTTGCTTGCTGAACTTGACGCTACCGGCAAGCCCATCGTTCTGGTCAACGTATCAGGCAGCGCCATGGGATTCGGAAACGTTGAGAGCAAGTATGACGCTCTTATCCAGGCATGGTACGGAGGTCAGGCTTGCGGCGAGGCCGTAGCCGATGTCCTGTTCGGTGACTACAATCCTGCCGGACGCCTGCCGGTTACTTTCTACAAGTCAACAGACCAACTCCCGGATTTCCAGGACTACTCAATGCAGAACCGTACCTACCGTTACTTCAAGGGTGAGCCCCTGTATGCATTCGGTTACGGTCTGAGTTACACCACATTCAGTTACGGTGATGCCAAGACAGCAGGCAAGGCTCAGTCAATGACACTGACCGTTCCTGTTACCAATACCGGTAAGATTGCCGGCGATGAGGTTATTCAGGTCTATGTCAAGTCACTTGATGATGCAGGTGCTCCCATCAAGTCACTTGCCGGATTCAACCGCGTTAACATTGCTGCCGGTGAGACCAAGAGTGTCAAGGTTGAACTCAACAAGGATGCTTTCAGTTTCTATGACGAGGCGACTGACGGACTTAAGTTCAAACCCGGCCGTTACCGTATCCTTTACGGAGGTTCATCACTTGATTCTGACCTCAAGAGTATAGAGGTTACTCTCTGATAAGATATAGGGATGCTGCCGTGCGGCGGCATCCCTTTTACATATGTCTTTTTAAGTATAGTCCTATATAATCAAAATGAAAATCAAACAAGTAACTGTAATGGTTATGACAATGCTGTGGTGCTTGCCCGGCTTTGCCAGTCTTTCACTTTTAATTCATCTTTCAGACAGCACAGAGATTGTGTGCAGCCTGGCCAAGGAACCCAAGATGTCTTTCCAGGACAAGTCAATGACATTGTCTTCAATTGACGGAACAGTGGGACAGTGGAACTTTTCTGATGTCGAGTCATGGAACTTTGCCGACGTTAAGGATGTTGATGCCGTGAATCCTGTAAATGCAGAAAAAGCGCGTATCTTGATTGAGGACGGAAAACTCACCGTTGCCGGAATCAAAGCAGACAATATTGCCGTTTATGATGCAGCAGGACGTCTGGTTACTCCAGAACTCAACACCGTTGAGGGCAATATCAGTATTGACATAAACGGTTTAGAAAGAGGTTCCTATCTGCTTAAGGCAGGCAACAGTTCCATTAAGTTCTTAGTCCAATAATCCATGCAGAATAAATTCCGTTTGCTTGTGGCATTATGTCTCCTTTTTGTCGCAAGCAGCATCAGAGCACAACAGAATATCTATCTGAATGAGCCTTTTGGCGTGTACAACAGGGTTCGCATTTTCAATGATGTTGATGAGATTACTTACGGACCTGACAGTCTGAAGGTCTGGAGTGATGATAAATCTTACGCATTTGATGTGTCTCAAGTAAGTTCAATGGGCTTCCATGAGATGGATCCGTGGCGTGTCAAGTCAATGCCTGAAAAGTATTGGGCAGATTTTGACTATGACATTGCTTTTCTGGAATCAGACAAGGAGCGTGTCAAGGAAGAGCCTGTGGAGACTGATCCGGCAAGTGTGCAATATGATGATTTTGTAGAACACAGCACATGGAGCAAAACCGTCAATATTACCTTTTTTGAGAACAGCGTTTCTGTAACAGGTGACATTGACTCTCTTAACCTGACTATAGAGGGTGCTCATGTGACGGTTCAGACCACAGCCGCCCAAATAAAATACATATTGTCTGGGAACAGCAGTGATGCAGGCTTTAAACTGTACAGTGAGCGTAAGGCCTATCTGGTATTCAACGGAGTGAATCTTACCAACCCCAGGGGGCCTGTCATAAACAGTCAGTTGAAAAAGCGCCTGTTTATTGAGATTCCTGAGAATACTGTCAACACCCTTTGTGACGGTGAGACATATGACAAGGTTAAAGGTGAAGATCAGCGCGGCTGTATATTTGCCGAGGGTAAGATATGTATATCGGGCCAGGGTCAACTCTATGTTACAGCCAACAAAAAATGCGGCATCGCCTCTGACAAATACATTCATATGATGGGCGGTTTTGTTCATGTAAACGCTAATGCGGAGAAGGGCAAGGCTGTTTATGGACAGGAGAATGTTATCATTGGCGGCGGTGTTTTGAGAACCTGGTGCGGCGGTGCTGCAGGTAAGGGTATTGCTTCGGACTCATTGCTCTGGATAACAGGTGGCGTGGTAAAGGCAATCACAACGGGAGGCGTCATATGGGACGAAACTGAAGAGGATTACAGTTCATCCTGCGGAATAAAGAGCAATTGGGATATGGATATCTCAGGAGGTGAGATATACTGTTTCTCAACCGGAACAGGCGGTAAGGGTATCAGTGCCGGTCACTATGTGGAGATTACCGTCAATGAAAAGATCAAGAAATACTATTACGGCGGTCTGACTATTGCCGATGCCGATATCTATGTCCGCACAAGCGGAAAACGTATTCCTGAAGAGAAGGAAGAGGACGGGCACGGACACAAGGTGGGTGCCTCAGCTTCACCTAAATGTATCAAGTGCATTGATAAGATGGTCATCTATTCAGGTAACATATATGTGAGAGGTTCAGGTGGCGGTGCAGCCGAGGGACTGGAATCAAAGAAACATATAGATATCCATAGCGGTAAGATACGCAGTTACTGTACTGATGACGGAATGAACTGCTCAGGTTGTGTAATGTATGGCGGCGATGTGCTGATTTGCAGTTCAGAGAACGATGGCCTTGATGCAAGCAGCCTTAAGATGTATGGCGGTATAATGTATGGCATAGGCAGTTGGGATGCCCAGATGGGTGTGGATACTGACGGCAAGACCTTTGAGATATATGGCGGTGAGATAATAGGCGTAGGTGCACGCAGTTGCACACCGCATGGCACCTGCTCTCAGGCCAGCGTATGTTTCTATCTGCCCAAAACCTATTGCAGCGGTGTAGCCGTGGCCGATGAGGAGGGTAATATAATTACCCAATTCCCAACACCTAATACGTACGATGTCCTGTGCCTGTTTGTAACAAATGACCAGATACAGGTTGGCAAAAAGTACAAGATACTCAGTTATAAGGATTCATTCAACGATACTCCGGTGGTAGAATATGATTTCTCAATGGAAGAGGAGTATCTGGAGAAAATTGAAGAAAAATTCATCACACTTGGCAGTAAAAAATCAAAAGAGACAACCAAATGAAAAAGTTGTTACTCATATCTTTCACATTGCTTTCAAACCTTACTTTGACTGCACAGCGCAACTGTGGGTTGTGGCTCAATGAGGTGCCTCTTGTGGCGGACACCGCAGGAACTACCATATATGCTACGGTAGATCCTGCAGTTAACGGTGCCCTGGTTGGCACGTTACGTTGGGATGAGAACCTTTATGACGGCATAGAATTGAACGGCGTTGCTCTTGAAAACGGCACTAGAAACAATCTCTATGTTCAGAACTGGTCAATGAATGCCGTTCATGCCCTGACTGTAAATAATGCTGAAAACAGAGAGTGGAAACTTGTATTCAGCACATTACCTTTTGTGGTCATAGACTGCCCGTTGAAAGAGATGGACAGGACCTACAGCATGACCAAGGGAACCGAAGGCCATAACAAGAAGTTCCCGGGCTATGTGAGCGTGATTGATGCCCGTTGCCGTACAAAACTCAAGGATTCTCAGGTAGAGGGTATGGCCTGTTTCAGTTCTGAAATACAGACACGTCTGAGAGGTGCTACAACCGGTTCACAACCCAAGCAGAGTCTCAATATAGAACTTGTCAAGGATGGTGAGAGTCAGGATGCACATCTTTTGGGATACCGTAAGGATGATGACTGGATATTATCGGCCGAATACCTTGATTACAGCCGTATGCGCAACCGCGTGCTTATGGATTTGTGGACTGCCGTTGACAAACTCCCTTATGAGACTGACAACAAATACCAGTGCAACGGTACACAGGGCGAGTTTGTTGAGGTGTTTATAAACGGTGCCTATTACGGCATGTACTGCTTTACTGACAAGATAGACCGTAAGAAACTGAACCTTAAAAAGACCAAGGAGGCTACAGATACTGAGCCAGAGGTAAAACGCGGTCTGCTGTGGAAAGCCAACTGGGAGTGCGGTGAGACATATTTGGGCAGTTATGATTCACTCCCGGCAAATGATTCCTTTTTGTGGCCATATATAAAATCAAAACAGTCATACGGATGGGAACAGAAATATCCTGATGACACTATAACACAGGCGTTCTTTACTCCTATCTGTGAACTTATGGATTTCTTTGACACCAAGGAGTTCAAGACCACTTACAATGATTGGCTTTATGAGGATAATGTAATTGACTTCATGCTTTTCATTCAGGCATTCCAACTGGTGGATAATCAAAAGAAGAACTACTATCTGAGTGTACGCAACATAGATAAGGAGGAAAAGTTCCTCTTTACGCTTTGGGATCTTGACGGTTCTATAGGTCGTATGGCAGGAGGCAGTGTTTCTTCAAGAGATTCCAAGCAGATGGCATGGGGTGAGAAACTGGGATACCACCACCTGATACATATGTTCAAGACCAAGAAGGAGCGTCCTGATGATTTTGCCACCAAGATGAACAACCGCTGGCAATATCTCTCAACTCATGAACTGTCTCTTGAGAACATCAGGGCTTTGATGGAAAAATACGCTGACCTGTTTGTCACTTCAGGAGCATGGCAGAGAGAGAGGGCACGCTGGGTACCGACATACAAGAAGGGTGTGGCCAAAATAACGGAAACTCCTCATGAGGAGGTTGACTCAATGATTGCATTCCTTGAGGTAAACTATGCCATATTCAATGAGAAAATGGAATCTGACAAGTGGACTCCCCATGGTGTGTACAATGAGGCGGCGTATATCAGTGAAAAGACAGAGACTGTTGACGCACTTTATATAATAGGAAATGATGTTGTTTCAAAGCATGAGGACGCTAAAGTAACCATGCAGGGCAGTGTAGATCAGGAACTCGTTGATGATATCAGTGAGATTGACTACAGGGATGGTCAGATGATTCTGGTGCGAAATGATGGCGAGCATCCGTATGAATTTGAAGACATAAAGGAGGTCAGGACCAAGCATGTAGGCATTTATCCCACACCGGCTTATATTCCCGATAGCCTGAAACAGTACTTTGATTTTGATACGCACTATGCTCCCATAAATGAGTTTACCGCAACCAAGGATACGTCATTCGTTGTTCAGCGCACCATAAAGATTACGTTTGACGGCGATAAGGCTTATGTGAGCGGTAATCTTGACGGCTGCAGCGTTACGGTTGACAGCGCAACCGTCACTTTTGCAACTGAACTTGAAGGTGTGGTGTTACTTTTGGGCGGAACATCTGACAAGGGAAAGATTGTTATTGACAGCAAGTATCCCTGCAAACTGTCAGCCGTGCAGGGCGGAACCATGCTCTCCAGTATCATTGCCAATTGTGATCTGACTGTCAACACTCCTTATGCACTGAACTTCTATAATGATGTGTTTGACGGAAAGTGTATCTACACCACTGGCACTGTCACTTTTGAGGACGGTAATCTCTATTTCCTATTAACTTGCAGCGGCACACTGACTGACGCATCGTTCCCGAAAACGGCAGAACTGGGTGCGCGCGCGGTTCTGGCCACAAACATCAATGTCAATGGCGGAAAGATCTGCATCAAGTCAATAGGTCATAATGGTGCCGTCGGTCTGGCTGCAACTGAACAGTTGACAATAAACGGAGGTAAGAACTATATTGCAACCTATGACGATCCGTTAAAGATAGGCAAGGACCTGGCCATCAACGGTGGTTTTACCTTTACATCAAGTCTCACCAATGACGGAACTGATTCAAAGAGTTCCATACACGTGAATGGCGGATTTATCTGCGCCTGCGGCCCGGAGGGCTCTGAGGCGGCATTTGATGTAAAAAGTTTCACTATTACCGGCGGAACGGTGATAGGTCTTGCCCATAAATGCGATAAGCCCAAAAAGGCAAAAGAGACAAGCCAGGCTTTCATATTACTTGATTTTTATACTGATTTGAAACGATATGTGAAGATTGCTGATGCTGATGGTGGTGAGGTGGCTATGCTTGAAATTCAGGCATATCCTACACAGACAATCTTTTATTCTTCGGCTGCACTCGTAAAGGACGGTATCTACACCATCCTTACAGGTGATACTACTGATTCATTGCAGGAATTGACTACGGTGACTGCAATTACTGAGAAATGAGATTATATCCTAAGGACTACCAATGAACCTTATTCCTTACAAAACAGCACGCAGGATTACGCTGACTGCCGTTCTGACGGTGCTGTTGTTGCCTTTCCAATCTGAAATAACCTCTATATCGGCCCAAACCAATGATGCCTTGCCGGTGTTGAGAGTAAGTTTTGATGGCAAGTTCAAGAAAGGTATGACCGAGTACCTGAATGGAAAGATGCAGTTGACCGATGTTGACGGATCTGTTGTTGAGTTGCCTGCCATGTTCAAGACTCGTGGTGCAACAGCCGCAAGTTACATGATGAAGCCTTCATTCAATATGAAGTTGAAATCTGATGACTATACAGAAGAGGTTGATTCAACGCTTTTGGATTTGAGGTCATGCTCATCATGGATTCTTGATGCTATGGCTATTGACCGCATCTGCATGCGCAACCGTGTATGCTTTGATACATGGAATGAGTTCTCGAGACTTCCTTATGAAACTCAATTTGATGGTCGTTATGGCACAATAGGACGTTTTGTTGAGGTGTATATCAATGACAAGTACTATGGCATATATTGTCTGAATGACCGTATAAACCGCAAACTGCTGGATCTGAAAAAGACCAAAGTGGAAAAGGATGGTTCAGTTCAGGTTCGCGGTGTGTTGTATAAGAGTGGTACCTCTGACATCAACCCACAGGAAAAGCCCGGTTATAATGAAGATTCAACGGCATGCGTGGTTTCATGGCACAATGCATGGGAATTGACATATCCAGATGAATATGGAGGCGTACAGGCTTGGGAACCTTTGCAGGATGCTTTTACCAACGGTAAGAATGCCGAGTATATAAAAAAATACTTCTATCTGGAGAATCTGGCAGATTATCAGATTCTAATAATGGCGTTTTCAATCGGTGACAACTGGGGTAACAAGAATCATTATCTTTCAGTACGCAACATAAACAAGAGCATTGATGATCCTGATCCGGCTGAGGCAGACAAACGTCGTTTTGTCCTTATCCCTTGGGATCTGGACACCAGTCTGGGCGGCAGATATGATGGCGCATATTATAATGGCACATATTCTGTATGGTCGCTTAAGGATATCAGTAAGAATGCTCTCTATCCGATATCGGCCTTAAGTGGAGATGCTGAATACAAAGCCATTCTCAAGCGTCGTTGGCTTGAGGCTCGCCAAGGCGCTTTTTCTGTATGGTCAGTAAAGAATAAACTTGAAAAATACCGTGATCTGTTCCTGCAGAGCGGAGCATGGGATAGAATGGTGACATACTTTGACGGCCAGAAAAGCAGGCCAAAGTATGTAAATGACCTTACTCTTGAAATAGGATTGATAGAGGAGTGGTATGAAGCCCGTTTCCGTGAGATGGATGCCTACTTTGGCACGGAGAATGATGTTGATATCATAACAATGCCCGGTTCTCAGGAGAAACCCATTTACGACCTGTACGGCCGCAAAATAGAGTCCGATGCCCTTGCTCCCGGCCTCTACATCCGTGATGGTAAGATTGTTGCGCAGTGACAATAAGACCGTTCCCTTGTGCCATAAATAAAAGTTGTAAATGCAAATATAAAATAGGAAATCTGTACTTAATCGTTGCAAATGCAACAATAATATCACTACGGATTTATTTGCCGATGCAGAAGTGGCTGAAGATGTTGCCTAAGATATCATCGGTGGTGATGTCACCGGTGATTGTTGACAGGTGATGTATGCATTGGCGTATGTCCTGACTCAGAAAATCACCTGATATGCGGTCTTGTAGCCCTTGGCGGACACGCTTGATGCACTCCTGCGCCTTTACAAGTGATTCGTAGTGACGCAGATTGGTCACAATTACATCATGTTGGCTTATCTCAGGAATTGCGGCGGCCTTGACCAGAAGGCTGTTCAACGACTCCATTCCGTATCCGTATTTGGCTGATATCCATACTTCAGAATCAGAGGGTGTAGTCAACTCTGCCGGATTATCACATTTGTTGTGGACTTTTATCAGATACTTTTCTTCTGCCAGATTTCTGATTGTGTTCTCTGTTTCAGGGTCAGAGGGGTGGGCCTCATCGGTCATCCATAGTATTATGCTGGCCTCGCGGGCCTTGCGGTATGAGCGCTCAATGCCCATTGATTCTATTGTATCGGATGTTTGGCGTATTCCTGCGGTGTCAATAAAACGGAACAGTACACCGCCTATGGTGGTTGTGTCCTCAATGCTGTCACGGGTTGTGCCCTGAATGTCGCTTACCAAAGCGCGGTCATCATGCAGCAGTTGGTTGAGCAGGGTGCTCTTGCCTGTGTTGGTCTCTCCTATGATGGCCACTGGAACTCCGTTGCGTATGGCATCACCGGTGCTGAATGAGTCAGCGAGGCGCCCTATAATCTGATCTATCTGTTCTGCCAGTTGTTCAAGTTGTGAGCGGTCGGCAAACTCCACATCCTCCTCACTGAAATCCAACTCAAGTTCAATGAGTGAAGTGAACTGAAGCAACTGGTCACGCAGGTTACGCAGTTCACGGCTGAATCCGCCCTTCATCTGGTTCATGGCCAGACGGTGTGATGCGGCCGATGTGGATGCAATAAGGTCTGCTACTGCCTCAGCCTGGCTCAGGTCCATTTTGCCGTCCATGAATGCGCGCTGGGTGAATTCGCCCGGCTCTGCCTGACGGCACCCTGCATTAATAAGCAACTGACAAACCTGCTGGAGTATGTATGTGGAACCATGGCATGAAATCTCTGTGCTGTCCTGGCCGGTAAAAGAACGGGGCGCGCGGAATACGCTCACCAGCACATCATCAACAGTATTGCCACAGGCATCAACAATCTGTCCGTAACAGAGCGAATAGGGTGCGGCACTTGCAAGCGGATGACGGGATGAGCAGCGGAATATGCTGTCTGTTATGCGGATTGCATCGGGGCCGCTCACACGTACCACTCCGAGCGCTCCTCCGGCGTGAGTGGCAATTGCACATATTGTATCGTTGAGTTCAGTCACTGCTTGCTTAGATGCGGTCAAGTACACGGGTAATGAGGCCCTCAAGCAGGGGCTTGTAGTCTGTGTTCATCTCCTTGGCGTAGCGGTTGGCTATTACCATGCAGACTGTCATGGCACGGTGTCCAAGCAGGGCGGCCATGCCGGCTACGGCTGAACTCTCCATCTCATAGTTGGTTATGCGGTAGCCTTTGTAGTCAAAACTCTCTACCTTGGCATTCTGGTTGGGATCAGCCAGAGGGGCACGCAGCACTCGTCCCTGCGGGCCGTAGAATCCGTTGCAGGCTATTGTTACGCCGGCAACCATCTTGTCATCACCGGCCATAATGCGCTGCAGGAGTTCGGGGTTGGCATTTGCCACATATGGCGCACCGCGTTTGGTTGACCACTCCATGTGGGCTATGAAGGCGCGTTCAAACTCCAGGTCACATACCTCATCACGGCCTGCGTAAAAGTTGAGCAGCCCGTCAAAACCTATGCTCTTTACTGAGCAGAGATAGGTGCCAAGAGGCGTGAAAGGCTGCAGTCCGCCGCAAGTGCCTATGCGTACTATATCAAGTGTGCGGTGTACGGGTTTCTCAGTGCGGGTGGCATAGTCAATGTTGGCCAGAGTGTCCAACTCATTCATCACTATGTCAATGTTGTCACAGCCTATGCCGGTAGATTGTACGGTGATGCGTTTGCCTTTATATGTACCTGTTGCTGTGCGGAACTCGCGGTTGCTGACTGTGCACTCAACACTGTCAAACATTGCTGCAATGGTATCAACACGGCCGGGGTCACCTACCAGAATAACCTTGTCAGCCAACTGCTCTGGCTTGAGATGCAGGTGGAAACATGATCCGTCACTGTTTATGATAAGTTCCGATGGGGCAAAATAGGTACTCATATCTTATCGGGTTAGGTAGTTTATTTCAGCAGTACGGACATCATTCTCCATTTTTGACACCTGGTTTTCCGCTTTCAGAACCTTGTCTTCATATTCAAGCAGTTGGGCGCGCATTTTCTCTTTCTCCTGCTTGGAGGCTGCACTGAAATCATCGCGCTGTTTCTCCAGTTTGGCGGCATCGGTCTCATACTGATGTCTCAGTTCTCTGTAACGTTCATACAACTGGGCAGCATCCTTGTTCTGGAAATCAGACAGTTCATGATATGTGGTAAAATCATCAATCATGAATGTGAATGAACCCTGTTCCGCCTTCTCCGCAAGTTCATACCGAAGCAGGGTGAGGCGCTGGCGGGCGGCGCGTACGGCATTCAGGTCAGCCTGTGTCTCACTGATTGATACCAGTCTGGCGGCCCTATGAATGGCCAGGGTGTCACCGCCCTCATAGTTGTATTTCTGTCGGCCCTCTGTGGGTATGAACACATATACGCATACACTGTCCGGAGACTGATTGCGGTCTGTTGCAAACCAGCCCAGGTTGTTGGTCTCATCAATTACGTACAGGTAATCATTGGCCTCTGAGTTGAACGGCATGCCAATGTTTTCAGGCTTGAGATATTTTCCGGTAGCGCTGTTGTAGCGCGATACGAATATGTCAAGACCTCCTAATGACTCGCTGCCGGTTGCGGCATAGTAGATTGTTACGCCGTCATTCAGAATAAAGGGGTATCTCAAGTCACCGTCAGTGTCAAGGCCTCCCAATACGGTTTCATCGGTCCAGCGGTCAAAACTGCGGTACTGGGTGTAAAGGTGAAAACGGCCGTCATTGCCGGGTTTGCTGTAATATAAGGTCTGTCCCATCTCAGGCAGGAAAGCCTCACCCCGGTCTATATCCTCAAAAAAGTCTGATGTATTTGATATTGAGCCGGTTGACTCTCCCAGAATATATGAGCCAATCAACTCATCCTTGGCAACCTTGAAACTGTCTATAAAACAGACGCGGCTGGTGTTGCGGACCATGCGGAATACCATCTTTAGGCTGTCTGCCATGGTCGTGAAACGCGCTTCAAGAGCGGGGTCATGCAGTTCCTTGTCAGTTGAAATGCCGCTTACGAATGCTTCAAAATAGGTTATTGCTGACTGATAGTCCTCTTTTTCAAGATAATACTCACCCAGCACACGGTTTGCCTTGAATATCTTTTTATCGGCGGCTTTCTTGAGGTAGGGGATTGCCTTTTCACGTTCTCCGGTCTCCATGCAGCAGACTCCGTACCAGTAGTTGCGGCTGGCGTCATCGGGCTTTTGCTTAAGGAACTTGAGCATTATGGGCTTGGCCTTTTCATAGTTGCCCTGTGAAAAATAGGTGCGGCCCTGCTGCAGGGTCTGTGCCGATAAGCCCGTGCAGACCAGCAGCAATATCATTGTAAGTCTTATTGTCAAATTTTTCATAGTGCCAAAGTTATACAATTTTTTTATTTGCTACTTTTGCGGCCGATAACAAAATACTGTTGAATATGAAAGGTCTTTGGACAATACTGCTTCTGGTGATTTCAAACATTCTGATGACATTTGCGTGGTACGGAAACCTTAAACTCCAGGAGATGAAAGTGAGCACGGACTGGCCGCTTATCCTTGTGATTCTGGCCTCTTGGGGACTGGCTTTCTTTGAGTATTGCGTAATGATTCCGGCCAACCGAATCGGGTCCGATATTACCGGAGGGCCGTTCAATCTGGTTCAACTCAAGGTCATACAGGAGTGCATATCGCTCATAGTGTTCTCGCTCATTCTGGCGTTCTGCTTCAAAACGCAGTCGCTGCACTGGAACCACCTGGTTTCCTTCATATTCCTGGTCATCGCCGTATTCTTTGCTTTCTTGAAGTGATTTTTGTCGCTGGAGCATAAGGTGGTCGGGAGTTGATTGCTCCGGGCTACTCCGAACCCTTCCGATACCTAAACATCGATCGCCTCCCTTTTAATCCCCTTCGGGGCTTAACGGTCGTTGAACGCAGCGATGTTTTTAACGGCATCTCCAGGGCTCTCCGTTTACGCCCTACACAAGAACTCCCGACCACCTTATACTCCAGCTCTAGAATACAATCGCACCTGCGTAAATAAAAATCCAGTCAATTGCTTGGCTGGATTTTTTATCCCACGCAGGTGCGATGGATTTAATTCTTAATTATTTAGAGAGTTCAGCGTGCATGGAGGCAGCGGCGCGGCGGCCGTCACCCATGGCCAGGATTACGGTAGCACCTCCGCGGACAATGTCACCACCTGCAAAGATTGTGGGTATTGATGACTGCATGTTGTCGTTTACGGCGATGGTGTTCTTGCGGCCCAGCTCCAAGCCTTCGATTGACTTGGGTACAATCGGGTTGGGGGATACACCTACTGCTACGATTACCATATCAACATCAATTGTGATGGTCTCACCTGTGGGAACCGGGCTACGGCGTCCGCTTGCATCGGGCTCGCCAAGCTCCATCTTTTCAAGTACAGCCTGCTTTACGCGACCGTTCTCATCACCTATATAGCGGATGGGGTTGTGCAGAGTCATGAACTCAACACCCTCCTCCTTGGCGTGCTTGACCTCCTCAAGGCGGGCAGGCATCTCCTCCTCACTGCGGCGGTAAACAATCATGGCGCGCTCGGCACCCAGACGCAGTGCGGTGCGGACAGAGTCCATAGCGGTGTTACCGCCACCTACTATCATCATCTTCTTACCGAAGGTTACGGGGGTATCGGACTCCTTGCTTGCGGCATCCATCAGGTTGACGCGGGTCAGATACTCGTTTGATGACATTATATTGATAAGGTTCTCACCCTCAATGTTCATGAAGTTGGGCAGACCGGCACCTGAGCCTACGAATATGCCCTTGTAGCCCTCAGCCTCAAGTTCGCTGACCTTAACGGTCTTGCCTATGATGCAGTCCTTAACGAACTTGACACCCATCTTCTGCAGGTTCTCAATCTCAACGTCAACAATCTTGTTGGGCAGACGGAACTCAGGAATACCATACTTCAATACACCGCCAATCTCATGCAGGGCCTCGAATACGGTTACGTCATAACCGAACTTAGCCATATCACCGGCGAATGACAGTCCTGAAGGACCAGAACCGATGACAGCGATCTTCTTGCCGTTAGGTGCTGCAACCTCAGGTACTGATATGTTGCCGCTCTCGCGCTCGTAATCAGCAGCAAAGCGCTCCAGATAACCGATGGCAACCGGCTTCTTGCCCATCTTAAGATGGATACACTTGCTCTCGCACTGCTTCTCCTGCGGGCAAACACGGCCGCATACGGCGGGCAGGGCGCTGGTGTGCTTGAGCACCTTGGCAGCAGCCAGATAGTTGCCGCGCTCAATATTTTTGATGAATGAAGGAATCTCAATGTTTACGGGGCAGCCCTCCATGCAAGAGGGATTTGCGCAGTCAAGGCAGCGCTTGGCCTCCAGAAGAGCCTGCTCCTCAGTAAGACCCTGGTTAACCTCCTCCTTGCGGCTGTGACGACGGTAGTCAGGTGCCAACTCGTTCATTACGCAGCGCTCAATGGCGGTGCGGTCCTTGGGTTTCATGGTGGCACGCAGGTCAACTCTCCACTGTGCGTTACGGTCGGTCAGAACCTCAATGGGCTCAACCTCAGCCTTGGCCTTGCTTCCGCAGCAGCACTCAGCCTTTTCAGCAGCAGGAGCGGCAGCGGCAACTGACTCCTCAAGTTTCTTCATCTCCTCGCGCTCGGTCTCCTTGAAGGCGCCCATACGCTTCATCATACCGTCCCAGTCAACCTCATGACCGTCAAACTCAGGACCGTCCACACATACAAACTTGGTTTTGCCGCCTACGCTTACACGGCAGGCACCGCACATACCGGTACCGTCAACCATGATGGTGTTGAGTGAAACATCGGTAGAGATATTATATTTCTGAGTAAGCAGGCAGCAGAACTTCATCATGATGGCGGGGCCGATGGCGAAGCACTTGTCAACCTTCTCTCTCTGGATAACCTGTTCCATACCTACGGTTACAACGCCCTTGTTGCCGTATGAACCGTCATCGGTCATTATGATGGTCTCATCGGCATACTTGCGTACCTCATCCTCAAGAATGATAAGTTCCTTGGTGCGGCCTGCAAGAACTGCTATGACCTTGTTGCCGGCCTCTTTCAAAGCCTTGATGATGGGGAGCATGGGGGCAGTACCTACACCGCCGCCGGCGCACAGTACTGTACCGAAATTTTCAATATGGGTGGCCTGGCCCAGAGGACCTACTACGTCAGTGATCATATCACCTGCCTCAAGTTTGCAGAGACGGTTGGTTGAAAGACCGATGCGCTGTACAACCAAGGTGATGGTGCCGCGCTTGACATCGGAATCAGCGATTGTAAGCGGAATACGCTCACCTTTCTCTCCAATGCGGATGATTACAAAGTGACCGGCCCTGCGTGATTTTGCTATAAGCGGAGCCTCGACTTCAAACTTGAATACGTTCTCTGAAAACTGTTGTTTGGATACAATCCTGTTCATATTATTGATTATTTCTCGTCTATTCGATTTTTTGTCGCGCAAAGTTACCAATTAATGTTTTTTGTGATTATATTTGTGTAACCTAATTTTGAACAGGGACTATAATTTTGCATTTATTTGCAAAAATACCGTATAACAAATAAGAACATATACAAAACAAATGAGTTATCTGCGTTTTGAAAAGACCCTAATGACCAACTTGGAGGAGACTCTCCCTAGAGAGATACTGCGGACCAACCGTTCCGGTGCATATCACTGTACCACAATCGTTGACTGCAACACCCGCAAGTATCACGGTCTGCTTGTGGTGCCGCTGCCGGAGTTGGATGATGAGAACCATGTGCTGCTCTCTTCATTGGATGAAACGGTTATACAGCACGGCGCTGCATTCAACCTTGGTCTTCATCAATATTGGGGATACAATTTCAGTCCTAAGGGGCACAAGTATATCAGGGAATTCAACTGTGACAAGGTTCCTACAACCATATACCGTGTGGGTGGCGTGCTGCTCAAAAAGGAGAAACTGTTTGAGCATAATGAAAACCGCATACTTATACGGTACACCTTGCTTGACGCCCATTCTGAGACTACTCTGCGTTTCCAGCCGTTCCTGGCATTCCGCAGCGTGCGTCAGTTTACGCATGAGAACAGCAATGCCAGCCGTGAATACCAGATGGTTGAAAACGGCATAAAGACCTCAATGTATCCCGGTTACCCTGAACTCTACATGCAGTTCAGCAAGGAGAATGAATTCGTGTTCCGCCCTGACTGGTACCGCAAGTTCGAGTATTCCAAGGAGTTGGAGCGCGGATATGAGTTTAATGAGGATCTCTATGTTCCCGGATATTTTGAGATGCCCATTAAGAAAGGAGAGAGCATAGTATTCTCTGCCGGCCTGTCAGAGGTCAAGACCAAGGGACTCAAGCGTACGTTTACCGTTGAGGCCAATGAACGTACCCCGCGTGACAATTTCTATCACTGCCTCAAGAACGCCGCCCACCAGTTCCACAACAAGGTCGGGGGTCATCATTATATCCTGGCCGGTTATCCGTGGTTCAAGTGCCGTGCGCGTGACATGTTCATCTCGCTGCCCGGACTGACCCTTTCAATCAGGGAGACAGGTGAATTTGAGAGCGTAATGAATACCGCACAGGAGGCCATACATGCCTTTATCAAGGGCGTGCCCAGTTCTCTCCAGATACATGAGATGGAGCATCCCGATGTGTTCCTGTGGGCTGTATGGTGTATCCAGCAGTATGCCAAGAAGGTTTCAAGGGAGCAGGCTTGGACCAGATACGGAAAGTTGCTTATGGATATGATGGATTTCCTGCGTCATAACCGCCATTACAACTTCTTTTTGCACAGCAACGGCCTGGTTCACATAAACGGCAAGGAGAAAGCCGAGACCTGGATGAACTCCACAGCCAACGGTGTTCCTGTAATTCCGCGCACAGGCTATGTGGTTGAGATTAACGCTCTCTGGTACAATGCCCTGATGTTTGTGGCAGACCTGACAAAGGAGTTCGGCAAGGCTGACTACTCCAAACGTATGGAGGCTCTTGCCGTTCAGGTGGGCAAGTCATTCGTCAAGACATTCGTGAACCAGTACGGTTACCTGTATGACTTTGTTGACAAGGATGCTCCTGACTGGAGCGTGCGTCCAAACCAGATATTCGCTGTGGCACTTGATTACTCTCCGCTTGATCTCAAGCAGCAGAAAGCGGTGGTGGATATTGTGACCAAGGAGTTGCTCACTCCCAAGGGCTTGCGTTCTTTAAGCCCCAAGAGCATGGGTTACAACCCCAACTATGTGGGTCCGCAGCGTGAACGTGATTACGCCTACCATCAGGGAACAGCATGGCCCTGGCTGGCCGGATTCTACTTTGAGGCATACCTCAAGGTGTTCAAGCACAGCGGTCTCTCATTTGTGGAGCGCCAGATGATAGGCTATGAGGATGAGATGACATCGCACTGCATAGGCTCGCTGCCTGAACTGTTTGACGGCAATCCGCCGTTCAAGGGCAGGGGAGCCGTGTCATTCGCAATGAACGTGGCGGAGATTTTGAGAACTATTAAGATGATTAACGAATTTGAGTAAGAATATATGCGCGTATTGATGTTCGGCTGGGAGTTCCCGCCCCATATTCTGGGAGGATTGGGAACAGCCAGTTTCGGATTGACAAGAGGACTGGCAAATCAGGGGAACGTGGATATAACGTTCTGCCTGCCCAAACCGTGGGGCGATGAAGATCAGAGCTTCATGAAGATTGTGGGCATGAACACCGTGCCTGTGGTATGGCGTAATCCTGACAACAGCATTCTGAAATCAAGGTATCCGTGGATGGATTCAGAGGATTACTACCGTTTCCGTGACCATATTTATTCTGATTTCAGCAATCTGTACACCAATGATCTGGGTTGCATAGAGTTCTCGGGCCGATATCCGGATAATCTCCATGAGGAGATAAACAACTACTCGATTGTGGCAGGTGTTGTGGCACGCACTGAGCAGTTTGATATCATTCATTCTCATGACTGGCTTACATATCCCGCAGGCATACATGCCAAGCAGGTGAGCGGCAAACCGTTGGTGATACATGTCCATGCTACTGATTTTGACCGTAGCCGCGGCAATGTGAATCCTACCGTCTATGCAATTGAAAAGAACGGTATGGACTATGCAGACCATATCATGTGCGTGAGTGAACTGACACGCCAGACTGTCATCAACAAGTATCATCAGGATCCGCGCAAGGTATCTACCATGCACAATGCAGTGGAACCTCTGCCTCAGGAGATTCAGGACATTGTTCCGCAAAAGAAACCGCATGAAAAGGTGGTTACTTTCCTGGGACGTATCACCATGCAGAAGGGTCCCGAATACTTTGTCGAGGCTGCAGCACTGGTACTCAAGCGTACCCATGACATACGTTTCTGCATGGCCGGCAGCGGTGATATGATGAACGCCATGATTCTTATGGCGGCTGACCGCGGTATTGCAGATCGTTTCCATTTTCCCGGTTTCATGAAAGGCAAACAGGTCTATGAATGCCTCAAGGCAAGTGATGTATATATCATGCCTTCTGTATCGGAACCGTTCGGTATCTCGCCTCTTGAGGCTATGCAGTGTGAGGTTCCCACCATCATCTCCAAACAGTCAGGCTGCGCTGAGATTCTGGACAAGTGTATCAAGGTGGACTATTGGGACATTCACGCCATGGCCGATGCCATCTATTCAATCTGCAACTATCCGGCTCTGTACGAGTATCTCAAGGTTGAAGGCAAGAAAGAGGTCGATGCAATCACCTGGGATAAGGTTGGAGAACGTATTCTGGCACGCTACAAGAAACTGCTGGGTATAAAATGAACGTAGAATAAAAAGGAGAAACAACATATGAAAACAATCTGTCTGTATTTTGAGATTCATCAGATAATCCATCTCAAGAGGTACCGTTTCTTTGACATTGGCACAGACCATTACTATTTTGATGACTATGCCAATGATACCAGTATATCAAATATCGCTGCCAATTCTTATGTTCCGGCTCTGAATACCCTGATCAAGATGGCGCGTGAGAGTGAAGGCGCATTCAAGGTGGCTCTGTCACTCTCCGGCGTGGGTCTGGAGCAACTGGAGCGTTATGCTCCGCAGGTGATAGACCTGCTGCAGGAACTGAACGGAACCGGATGCGTGGAGTTTATTGCAGAGCCCTATTCACACGGCCTGGCTTCACTTGCCCCCAACGGTGAGCAGTCATTCCGTGATGAGGTAAAGCGTCAGGTTGAAAAGATAAACCAACTGTTCGGTCAGAAACCAAAAGTGTTCCGCAACTCCAGTCTTATCTATGATGATGAGATAGGCGGTATGGTGGCTGATATGGGATTCAAGGGCATACTTACCGAGGGTGCCAAGCATATCCTTGGCTGGAAGAGCCCCCATTATCTGTATCACTGCGTGCAGAACCCCAACCTCAAGGTGTTTACCCGTGACTACAAACTGTCTGATGACATAAGCCTCAGATTCTCAAATTCATCATGGGAGTCATATCCGCTTATGGCCGATAAGTATGTGGACTGGATTGCCCAGAGCCCTGAGGAGGACGGTGTGTTCAATATCTTTATGGAGTTGTGCGCACTTGGCATTTATCAGCCGCTGAGTTCAAACATTCTTGATTTTATGAGCAACCTGCCCAAGGCTGCCAAGGAGCGTGGCATAGGTTTCCAGACTCCGTCAGAGGTCATCAAGACACACAAGTCAGTATCAGAGATTGAGGTGCCTTACCCCATGTCTTGGAATGATGAGGAACGCGATGTCAGTTGCTGGCTGGGTAATGTGATGCAGCGCGAGGCATTCAACAAACTTTACTCAATAGGTGAGCGCGTTATTCTGACAGGTGATAAGCATATCCGTCAGGACTGGGATTATCTGCAGGCCAGTAATAACTTCAGGTTCATGACCACCAAGAACAATGCGGTGTCAATGGATCGCGGTATTTACGAGTCACCGTATGATGCATTCACCAACTATATGAACATTCTTGGTGATTTCCTGCAGAGAGTGAACTGGGCTCTGCCTCAGGATATTGACACTGAAGAACTCAATGCTTTCCAGACCACTATCAGCAATCAGGACAAAAAGATCCAGTCACTTGAAAAACAGGTGGCCAGACTTAAATCGGCTGCTGGAGAGAAAAAGGAGAAGAAAAAGAGTTGATTTGAGCAGTGATAATAAAAAGCCTTACGATTTTTTTCGCAAGGCTTTTTTTATGTCATGAACTTTCAGAAACTTGATCTGATTACCTTGATCTTAATCTTATTGTCAGGTCCTCCAATCAGTTTAACCTGATGTATATTCAGGTCCATGCGGTAGTTTATGACTTCTCTCTGTGAACTGACATCGGCTCTGACAGGTACAAGCACCATTTTATTCCAGTCAGGATGTGCTGCGGCATAGGCCTCTTTTGCTCCTGTGGTTATGTTGTTGCTCTTAATCCAGTCTGCACGGTCGGAATATATCTTTTCTACAAGAGCGGCAATATTATCAAAGGTGTATGTGCCGTATTGTGATGCGTAACTTGCCACGAATGTATTTACCTTGTCAACTCCGGTGTTCTTTTCAAAGAACTCTTTCAGTTTCTCTTTCCTGATGAGCGCAACCGTTGGCGGAACAGAGGGCTTGTATTCATCAGACGGGGTGTTGGCCGATGAGAGTCTTAACTGGGCTGCGTTCAGAACCGTTGACTCATCTTTCATATCGTCAATGGGCAGGGTTATTTCTGTCAGTATTCCGAACGGGCTGCGGATCCATGTGCATCCGGTCTCTGCCATCTCGGCTTCAAGACCGCTCCATTTGATTGAATTCAGTTGCAGGACCTCATTGTTGCCTACAAACTCAAGTCTGGGTGATTCCAGTTTCTCTTTACCGTCTTCATCCTTGGTTATGCATCGGCAATAGACCTCAAGTCTTGAAAAATCAATGTATAAAACGGTGCCGTCACCTTGCGAGCAGCGAACGTAAAAGCCTTTCATGACATTCTCCATGAATGCCGTAGAGTTGGCAAAGCAATCCTTTCCGCCAGGTTTGTAATAAGTTTCCAGGATTCTCTGGGCAAGAGTGTCAGGCAGGCTTATTGAAACATAGGGATAGAAATTGCTGTCATATCTCAATGAATCGGCAATCTGCAGATTCCAGCCAGACAGGGTGGCGGTTGCAAGCGGTTCCTTGTCAAGGTCACAGAATTCGGCGGGATCAAAGTTCGGATAATACTTTGTGTCCGGATCAATAATCTTTTTGAGCGGAAATACCTCAACCTTGATTATGTTTGTGGGGTCACCAAAAAAGTCTGAATAATATAACCTTAAGTTTGCGTAATACTTTTTGCGGTCACCAACCTCCTTAACGAACCAGTCTGGAAACTTGAAATTACCTATTCCATATACTGAATCAGGGAACTTGTAGTTCTCAAGGCAGTTCAGTTGGGTAAGATATGCAGATTGGAAGGTCGCTCCGCTGTTGGGCTCGGTATAGCGTCCAAGATTGTACTGTACTGTTTTTACCAGCAGTGAATCAGGTGAAAGGATGGACTTTGTTGTTGCAAAACAGGAATCAGATGTGACTTTGATTTCATCACCGTCAGGAATCAGTGAACTGCCCAGACCTGATGTATTGTCATCACATGAGGAAAATAACAAAAGTGCTGAAAAAAAGCTGATAGCCAGCTTTGAGATATTCATAGGACAGCGTAGTGTCAGATCTTGTTGTAAAAATCGTTTATGATTGAGGCATCCAGGCCCGATGCATCATCGGCAATCACGGGAACACCCTTGGCTTTTGCGTATTCAATCAGTGAGGCGTCAACCTGTGCTGAATTGCGAATTACGCCGTCAGAAAAATCAATGGCTTTTTTCATCAGGGCGTTAAAGTCAATCGGGGTCTGGAATGTGCCTTCATCGCCGGGTTTCATATCCTTGGTAAGCAGAATCTCAGGATATCTTTCACTGAAAGTGTTGTTGAAAGCCTTGTCATAGAGTGAATAAACCACTTTTGAATCACGGAAAGCGGGTTCCTCACTGTATGCGGTCTTGATGTAAAGCGGAATCAGCGCGGGGAGCCAGCCATGACAGTGGATTATGTCAGGGTTCCAGCGCAGTTTCTTGACGGTTTCCAGCACACCACGTGCAAAGAATATGGTGCGCTCGTCATTATCCTGATACTCAACACCATCCTTGTCAGACTCCTGCTGACGGTTCTGGAAATAGTCATCATTGTCTATGAAATAGACCTGGATTCTTGCTGACGGGAGTGATGCTACTTTTATTATGAGCGGATGGTCAGTATCATCAATGATCAGGTTCATACCTGAAAGGCGTATCACCTCATGCAACTGGTTGCGGCGTTCGTTGATAGGGCCCCATTTGGGCATAAATGTGCGAATGTCATTTCCAAGTTCCTGAATGCTCTGGGGCAGTTGCTTGCAATAGTCGGCCATTGGAGACTGCCCAACAAAGGGAGAAATCCTATCGGCAATGAACAATATCTTTTTTTCACTCATAAGATGTTGAGTCTTTTTGCTTTCAAGAAGCAAAGATATAAAAAAAAATGATGAATTTGGCAAGCACTTTGGCTGAATCTTTTGAAATCCCACAAATAATAACTTATTTTGCGGACTTTTTCAAAAGTATTATGATTAAGATAATAACAACAGTAAAGGAACTGAAAGAGACCCTGAAAGTCCGTCGCGATATCGGTAAGACCATCGGTCTGGTACCTACAATGGGTGCTCTTCATGAGGGCCATGCTTCATTGGTACGCCGCTCTGTGGCTGAAAATGACATAACTGTAGTAAGTGATTTTGTCAATCCTACACAGTTCAATGACAAGAATGACCTTAACAACTATCCCCGCACTATGGATGCAGACTGCCAACTCCTTGAGAAAGTGGGTGCGCAGTATGTGTTTGCTCCTACGGTAGAGGAAATGTATCCCGAGCCCGATACCCGCGTATTTGACTTTACGCCGCTTGACAAGGTCATGGAGGGCCCCAACCGCCCCGGACACTTTAACGGTGTTGCTCAGATTGTAAGCAAACTGTTCTATGCTGTTGAGCCTGACCGCGCCTATTTTGGCGAGAAGGATTTCCAGCAACTGGCTATCATACGTGAGATGGTTCGTCAACTGGACCTTAAGGTTGAGATTGTGGGCTGCCCCATTGTCCGTGAGGAGGACGGTATGGCCCTGAGTTCACGCAATATGCTTTTGAGCAAGGCCGAGCGCAAACTGGCCGCCAATATATCACGCACTCTCTTTGAGAGCCGCTACTACGCACGCCATCATACTCTTGTTTCAACACGCCAGTATGTGATTGATACCATCAACTCATATGACGGGCTTGAGGTTGAGTATTATGAGATTGTTGACGGACGCACACTGCAGCCTGTTGACAACTGGGATGCTTCAGACTATATCGTGGGCTGCGTTACCGTACACTGCGGCAAGGTACGCCTTATTGACAACATTAAATACAAGGAGTGATGTTACTGACTGTACTCAAATCCAAACTTCACCGCGTTAAGGTGACCGATGCCAATATCAACTACATTGGCAGCATTACTATTGACGGCAACTGGATGGATGCAGCAGGCATCATTGACGGGGAGCAGGTTCATGTGGTCGATGTCACCAACGGCGCACGTCTGGTTACCTACGTTATCCGCGGCGAGCGCGGCTCCAAGTGCATCTGCCTTAACGGCGCTGCTGCACGTCTGGTCTCCATTGGTGATACCGTGATCATCATCGCCTACGCCCAGGTAACCCCCGAAGAAGCCAAAACCTTCAAACCCACGGTCGTTATTCCGTAGTGATATTTTCAGGGAAAACCTTGAAGGGTATAGTCTCCAGAACTACGGCCCTTCGGGCCTATCCCTCCCACCGCTTCGCGGCGGGCCCCTCCCGTTCACAAGCCCACGGGCGGCCATGGTTCCTGAGACTATACCCTTCAAGGTTTTGGTTCGATTGGAATCCGAGTTAGTTTTGGAGGGTTTCCATTTGCAGATATAGAAAAATTAGCCCCCGCATATTGCGAGGGCTAATTTTTACGCGACTGTAAGGAGCGCCGTTTGGGTTACCCAAACTAAAAAAATGTCAGGGGTATGCTACTTACAATGCTCAACCGAGCATTGTGAGTAGTATTCCTGCAGCGACGGCGGAGCCGATGACACCGGCAACGTTCGGGCCCATGGCATGCATGAGCAGGAAGTTGCTGGGGTTCTCCTCCTGGCCGACCTGCTGTGATACGCGTGCAGCCATAGGAACGGCCGATACGCCTGCAGAGCCGATGAGCGGATTGATCTTCTCCTTTGAGAAGAGGTTCATCAGCTTGGCAAGCAGGATACCGCCTGCGGTACCGCAACCGAATGCTACAACACCCATTACCATGATCTTGATTGTGCTCCAGTCAAGGAATGAGCTGGCAGTAGCGGTAGCACCAACGGTGAGACCCAGGAATATTACCACGATGTTCATCAACTCATTCTGCATGGTCTTGCTCAGACGGTCCACAACGCCGCACTCCTTTGCAAGGTTACCCAACATTAGGCAGCCGATAAGAGGAGCGGCATCGGGCAGGATGAGAGCCACGATGGTGGTGATGGCAATCGGGAATATTATCTTCTCAGTCTTGCTTACGGGACGGAGTTGGCTCATCTTGATGGCACGCTCCTTCTTGGTGGTCAGGGCACGCATGATAGGCGGCTGGATCACGGGAACAAGGGCCATGTAAGAGTAGGCTGCAATGGCTATCGGGCCAAGCAGTTCAGGAGCCAGTTTTGATGTCAGGAATATTGATGTAGGACCGTCGGCACCACCTATGATACCTATTGAGCCGGCCTGAGCCTCAGTGAAGCCCATTGAGTTGGCAGCAAGGAATGTAAGGAAGATGCCCAACTGAGCGGCGGCACCCAGGAGCAGGCTCTTGGGGTTGGCAATCAGCGGACCGAAATCAGTCATGGCACCTACGCCCATAAAGATGAGGCAGGGATAGACACCGGCTTTTACACCTATATAAAGAATGTCCAGCAGACCGCCTTCACGCATTATGGTTCCATAACTGTGGTAGGCGGGGCTGTTAGCGTCAAGGAATGCTGTCCAGAGTTCTGAATGATACATTCCTGCACCGGGCAGGTTTGTAAGCAGCATGCCGAATGCGATGGGGAGCAGCAGAAGCGGCTCATATTGCTTCTTGATGGCCAGGAACAGCAGGAAGAAACTCAAAAGGAGCATAATACCCTGCTGGATGGTCATGTTCATGAAGCCCATCTGTTCAAAGAATTCCAGAATATCACCCATTTTCTTTCTGTTTGAAAAGGTTGATTATCCAAGAACCAGGAGCAGATCCTCCTGCATAACGTTCTGACCGGCGGTTACGGCAATCTTGGTTACTTTACCGTCACGGTCGGCCATGATTGCGTTCTCCATCTTCATGCTCTCAAGAGTGAGCAGAGTGTCACCCTTCTTTACATCCTGTCCTTCTGATACCAGAACCTTGATTATTGAACCGGGCAGGGGGCTTGTTACCTTGTAACCGTCAGCGGGAACACTGGCAGCCTTGGGAGCGGGAGCAGCCTTGGGAGCCTCTGCCTTAGGTGCAGGTGCTGCGGCGGGAGCGGGTGCAGGAGCGGCAGCAACGGCTGCGGTCTCCAGGTCAAGCAGTTTGTCATCCTGCATAACGTTCTTGCCGGGCTCTACATAAACGGACTTTACGGTACCGTCGGCCTCGGCGGTAACGTTGTTCTCCATTTTCATTGACTCCATAGTGAGCAGTACATCGCCCTTCTTTACAGCCTGACCGGCTTTGACGAGTACCTTTACTATTGAACCGGGCAGCGGACTCTTTACGGTCATCAGGCCGGCGGGGGCTGCAGCAGCAGGAGCGGCGGCAGCGGCGGGACGGCGTACAGCGGCTGCTGCAGGGGCCTCCTCTTTTTCTAACTCTACCTTGTAGGTCTTGCCGTTTATTGTTACCTCGGCAAAGTTGTCCTCAAGTTCGTTGACGGCTGCGTTGTACTGCTTGCCGTCTATTGTAAATTTGAATTCCTTCATAAAAATTTCATTAACGATGTAAGTTGTTCATTCCGTAGAGTTTTGAGTTCCAGCCGGAGCGCTCTACTCTCTTGATATGAATCTCAGTGGGTTCCACGTCATGTACTCCGTTGAAGTACAGGTGCAGAGCCATTGCAATGGCGGCCAGGTCATTATCGGCCGATGCCTGAGCAGCAGCCGGAGCGGCCTGGGCGGCGGGAGCGGAGATTGCCTTGGGCTGTGCTACCCCGGGTGCCTTCACTGCATTGCTGACAACTGCACCCAGCAGTTTCAGAATGAAGATAAGCACGACCAGAAGCAGGATAACCATGCAGAATCCCAGTCCTGTTACCATCCAGACGTGTGACCAGTTTATTAATAATGGTGTCATCATAGACTCTGGCGTTTAGAGTGGAATGTTGCTGTGTTTCTTGAGCGGGTTGGTCAGGCGCTTGGTCTGCAGCATCTCAAATGCGCGGATCACGCGGGCACGTGTGAACCTGGGCTCAATTACATCGTCAATATAACCGCGGTTGGCTGCCTGGTAAGGTGAAGCGAACTTGTCCTTGTAGGCTGCCTCCTTCTCGGCAATGAATTTCTTCTTCTCCTCAGGATCCTCAATTGCCTTGAGAGCCTTGGCCTCGAGTACTCCTACTGCACCGCTGGCACCCATAACTGCAATCTCGGCATTGGGCCAAGCGTAGCACAGGTCACCGCGCAACTGCTTGCAACTCATTACGATGTGTGAACCGCCGTATGACTTACGAACAGTAACGGTTACCTTTGGAACTGTAGCCTCGCCGTATGCGAACATCAGTTTTGCGCCATGATCAATGATACCGGCGTACTCCTGACCTGTACCGCACAGGAATCCGGGAACATCGACCAGAGTGAGGATCTGAATGTTGAATGCGTCGCAGAAACGTACAAAACGTGCGGCCTTGCGGCTGGCGTCGCAGTCAAGAACACCTGCCAGCCAGTTGGGCTGGTTTGCTATGATACCGGTTGAGCGGCCGTTGAAACGGGCAAAACCTACTATCACGTTCTTGGCAAAATCCTTGTGAACCTCCATAAAGTCACCGTCATCAACGATAGAGTAGATGATGTCCTTCATATCATAAGGTTTGTTGGGATCATCGGGAACCATAGAGTTCAGGGCATCCTCCAGACGTGCGGGATCATCCTTGCACTCCTTGAGCGGTGCCTCCTCCATGTTGTTCTGCGGGATGAAACTGATCAGACGGCGAACCTCCTTAACGGCCTCCTCCTCAGTAGCGGCAACAAAGTGTGTCACACCTGATTTGGTGGCGTGAACGCGGGCACCACCCAACTGCTCAACTGTAACGTCCTCACCGGTAACGCTCTTTACAACCTTAGGACCGGTAATGAACATATATGAGTTCTGCTCAGTCATCATGATGAAGTCAGTCAGGGCAGGGCTATATACAGCACCACCGGCGCAGGGGCCGAATATGACTGAAATCTGGGGAACTACGCCCGATGCCAGAATGTTACGCTCAAAAATCTCAGCGTAACCGGCCAGAGCGCAAGCGCCCTCCTGGATACGTGCACCGCCTGAATCGTTCAGACCGATGATGGGAGCGCCCATCTTCATGGCCATATCCATCACCTTGCATATCTTTTGTGCCATAGTCTCTGACAGAGAACCGCCAATTACTGTGGCATCCTGTGCAAATACAAATACCAGACGGCCGTCAATGGTACCTGAACCAACGGCAACGCCGTCACCCAGGAATACCTTCTTTTCCATACCGAAGTCAGTACAACGGTGTGTCAGGAACATATCGACCTCCTCAAATGATCCCTCGTCAAGAAGCATGTTTATGCGCTCACGGGCAGTGAAGCAGCCTTTGGCATGATGCTTCTCAACAGCGGCCTCGCCACCACCGGCCATTGCCTTGGCGCGACTATCTACCAGCTTCTGAAGTTTGCTGTTATCCATTTTTCTTTATTGTATGTTATTTTGGTTGTTCACAAAGTTCTGTCAGCACACCGCATGTGTTCTTGGGGTGCAGGAATCCTATCATCAGGTTCTCTGCTCCCTTGCGAGGCTGAACGTCAATCAGACGAATGCCTGCAGCCTCGGCCTCCTTAAGGGCCTCAGCCACATTCTCCACATTGAAGGCAACGTGGTGTATGCCACCCTTGCCGCCGTTCTTCTCAATGAACTTGGCAATTGTTGACTCAGGGCAGGTGGGCTCCAGGAGTTCAATCTTGGTCTGGCCAACCTTGAAGAAAGCGGTCTTTACCTTCTGGTCTGCAACTTCCTCAATGCTGTAGCACTTGCTGCCTGTCAAAAACTCAAAGAACGGCATTGTCTCCTCAAGTGAGGTAACGGCTATGCCTAAATGCTCAATGTGTGTAGGTTTCATAATTGTCTTGTAATTATTGTTAGTTACTTGTTTGATTCCTAGTTTGCATAGGTTTGCAAAGATACTCATTTTACCTTATAGTAAAAAAGAAAAGAATCTTAAAAAAGGCCCGTTAATCAGCGAGCCTTTCCATTGTCCATTTATCGTTTACCTTGGTGGTCTTGTATGTTATACCGTCGATGAGGTAGAATGTGGTTGCTCCAGCCTCACTCTTTACATCATATATCATTTCTGTATCTTTGGTAATGGCCTTGCCGCCAATCTTTGAATTGTCAAATGACAAATAGCTTTTGAAGTCTTCATATTCAGCACCACTTTTAAACTCGGAACAGAATGCGACTTTATCAAATTGGCACGCATCAAAGGCCGCTGTGAACGACTTGCGGTTCTCATTTTGTGATGGGAATCTTACAATAAACTCTTCATCGCCTTCCAAAGAATTAAACGTACAGCCTTTATGCGTTGATGATAATACCTCTTTTTTGAAACAAGGTGACCAGATTACAAAATGCTTGGCATTGAAGGTACAGTTCTCACTGTTTACCGGCAGGTAAATTTCACTCCACTCATTTTGATCAACTTCAAGATCTTCATATTCGCCTGTTTCATCATTCAATATCACAGCTTTGGCAAGATCGACAGTGACATTGGTAAGTTTATTGAAATTAAACAAATAGATTTCCTGATGAGTCAGATTCACCTTTCCTCCCGGACTTTTATAACCTTTGTTGATAATGGTCGCATTGCCCTCACCTGTAACGTTAATCATAGGTATATTTGTGTTCCAAGGTGCATTTATGCTTGCTTTTGCGCCGTCAGCGATGATTATATCCACTTCAGTATCTGATGGCTGGGTGGCTGACCAAACAGCAATCGTTCCATAATTTCCGTCATTGTTCTTGATGATTTTTCCTTTCTGAACGTAGTAGTAATCATCGTTTTTGGGCGAGTCTGTGACCTCGTTTTTAAATACGTTGGGATTTTTGACTCCTTCATTACAAATATTGAGATCACCTAAGAATCCAAGTACCTTACCGCCTTCCTTTACGGCAACATTGCCATCATTCAACAGCAACCAGTTTACAGTTATACCATTTCCGATAATCAGGGCATCGGTTGCTGTTACAGATGTCAGTTCGTTGATGGTTGCAGTGCCGGTTTTTGCTTTCAGGGTAACAGTAGTGGCTGGCATATTCAGATTCAAGTCAATGTCTGACAAGCCGGAGGTGATATTCAGCTCCACCTTGTTCTGGGCAGCTACGGCAGGACCGGTAGCACCCTTGGCCTGAATTACCAGGGGAACATCTGTAGAAAGTGGATTGGTGAATTTTACAACGACTTTAGCTTTGCCGGTAGGATTATTGCTCAGATAATCACAAAGCGGAAGGCTTATTGTGTGATCGCTTTCGCTTGCCTTGAGAGATGGCGCGTCGATGGTAATCACGTAGTCTTTAGCAGCTCGCAATGAATCGCTGATATCGCTTGCAATCTGCGTCAACATATTGTCTACGTCAGAAAGTGTGTTTGCAACAATAGTAGCACCATCAACTGTCTTGATCACTTCTGGATTCTTCAATTCGTATTCGGGATCATCCAATTTGTCTTTATCGCAACAGCCTGTTACTGTTAAACCTGCAAGCATGGTTGCAACAACCACAGCCTTGCTTAGTAAATACTTTGTTGTCATAGGTTTATGAAAAAATTAATCGTGAATTCTGTTTTAGAGTGCAACTTTTCAAAGCCAAAATTAAAAATAGTTTTGCAATAATCCGTACGAATTAGGGGCAGTTCATTTGGTGGGCAACGCAGAACTGACAGTTTGGGGAGCCGAACCCTCCACGGCTACGCCATACCTTTACGGACCCTAAACGGCGAACTCCTCCATCATAACCACCTACGGTGTCTATTCGTCGTCGGACATGCGCCGTTTTTAACGGGGTCCTCCCAAGGCCTGGCGCTATACGCCGTGTCACTGATGCTCCCCAAACTGTCAGTTCTGCTTCTGCAAATCGCAGGCTTTGTCTGCAGTAGAATGACACAAAGGGACCGGTTCCCTGTGCCTACAAGCATGCTCTTGTGTCACTTGGTCTTGGTGTCCAAAGAACCATATTCCGGTATTGGATTTTCACATACATAATGGTTATCTGTCATATTAATCATATATTCTTTCTCTTCTTCTATTAGATTCCCAATTATAGCTATGTCCAATGCCTTTTCTATAGAACTGATTGTATCAAGTGTCAGATTCTCGTTTCCTTTAAGAAGTAAAGACACATATTGCTGAGTACAACCCAGTTTCTCTGCAAGTTCTTTTTGGGTCATACCAAGTTCTTTCATTTTTGCTCTCATTTTGATTGCAATCTGATAGGAATACTTGAGCCAACTCCAATTGTCTCTGCGCCAAGTGGCTTCCTCCTTCCATTTGGACGGGGTGTAACTTTTATTAGCCTTTACTACTTCAATTGCTTTCATCCTCTTTTAAATCTTTAAGTCCTTCTATATCTACTGCACCCTGTTGTATCAGGAAATTTCTAACTTTCTCCATTTTTATCAGCTCAATCTCCGTATGTTGTCTCTCTTGCATGGTTTGAGTAAGCTTTATGGCCCCTCCAGTAATCAGATAAGATTGTGGTTCCAGTTTCAAAGCATACAAACGCAACCAAGATGAGTGTCCTGAATTGTATTTTCCTTTAGCTTTTTCTTTTCCCAGAGTCAATTCTGCCGTTCTGGAATTATTTAACGGGCGGAAAAGTTGGTCAAGGTTTGCATCTGGTGAGATATCCAAGACAAGACATTGTAAGGTGTTTGCGTCATAAATAGTGTCATAAATGGCTTTACCTATATCAGTTATATGAAAATAAGAACTGAGGTCGCCAATGTTCTTTTCAAAGAATTCTTCCAACCAATCAATATCATTCCAGTCTCTAAATGTCAGAGTAAGAATATTGTCTGCATCACCATCATAATGTACGGCCCACAGTTTTCCGTTTCCTGTAATATCTTCAAATTTCATATTGCAAAGATGTGAACAAGTTTTGGATTGTACAAGTCTTCGCTTGTTTTTTGACACAAAAGGGTCGTATCCCTGTGCCATTTTTTCTTTTTTCTATATATTTGAACTGACTTTACTCCAACCACTTTCTATTGGGATTATGAGACATATAGGACTACATATTGTTTTAATGACGCTTTCTGTTTTGTTTTTCAGTTGTCAGAAAGAAGAGAATGAAATAGTTAGGGTTGAAGTTGAAGCAGTTTCGCTTGGCCGGCAAGAATTGACACTATACATTGGGGATACATGCGTTTTGACTGCTAATGTTGTTCCCGTTAACGCAACAGATAAGACTATAAAATGGCAATCAGACAGACCTGATATTGCAACAGTCAATAATGGTCTTGTCAGAGCTGTTAAGACAGGCAATGCTATTATTACAGCATCAGCCGGCGGCATTCAGTCGCAGTGCAGAGTGACGGTTTTAAAGTCATCGGCTTTCTTGTTCGGAACGATGTCAACTGATGCTTCAATTATTAATGGAGCGGGTGGTGCTACATCCATTTCAGTTACTGCTGACAGCGCATGGGCTTTGGTGACAAATGAAAACTGGTTAACGGTGTCACCTTCATCGGGTCAGGCTGGAACACATGTTATAACAATCACAACATCAAGGAATTCAACGGGTAAAGATAGGAACGGAGTTATAGCGTTAACTCCCGGCAGCCAATCACAAAAATTGGCTGTATGCCAAAGACCTAACATATATGAAAGGAGGCAAGTGGTTTCAGGTAACGTTTCAAATGCAGTTAAATTGACCTATTCAGGAACTGAATGGAATTATATTTATTCAATACTGCCTTATCCTAAATCAAATTTATATCAGGATATAAAATCAGTAAACATAAATGGTGCTACTATATATGACTGCCCAGACAGTGTAAACAGTTATATTGTAACATACCTGACCGGTGATGATATTCCTATGTCAGGTAATAATACTATCGTGGAAAATATTTCCACTGTTGCATATGAAGTTACTGCACACTTGAATCTTATCAACAACATACCTCCTTATGACCAAAATTCAGTAGAATGTAAAAAATATTTGGGTAAAGAGGATGGGGATTTAGTCGATCCAACAAATTCATCTATCGTATCGGTAGCAAACAATTTATGGAATGATTCAAACGGGAATCTGATAGATTATGCTCGTCGTTGTTATGAATGGACAGCTAAAAATATGTCATATGGTAATATGTACACCGGTCTACATACAATAACTGAATTAATGCGAACCAAGAGGGGGGATTGTGGTAACTTCAGTTCCGTGTTCATTTCACTGCTTAGGTCAAAAGGAATTCCCGCAAGACATATTGTAATGATTTCGCCGCAAGAAAGCGGCTATCATGTCAGGGCAGAATTCTATATACCTGCCTATGGTTGGATTCCAGCTGACCCCACGTTTAAGAACAGCAATCCCAGTGGTGATTTCTTTGGTAAATTCACTGGAAAATATATTGTCATGTCATTGGGCATTAATTCTATTATCAAGGATCCATACGGTAATGATTACATAGTTCCATTATTGCAGAATTATTATTATTGGTATTGGTGGCATAATGAAGGCAGTTATATGAATTTTGAACATATTTTCTCTAAGTTCAATTGATATTTGCATCCATTGTTAATATAATACTTTCGTTAAACTTTGATACTAATACTCACACCCTATCGTACTAAGTTCACTGCAGTTGGATAACTATTCAAAATCTTTATAACTTTGTCAAAGAACTGTAATCAAAGGATATATGAAGAAGTTGGAAAATATCGTTCTCTTAAATAGAATAGAATTTGATATGAAAAGGATTATTTTTATAATGTTCTGCGTGGTGTCACCGTTATTAAGTTGCGACAAAAATTCTAATGAAACAGCAGAATACTATGTCAAGTATGAGATGAGCGCAACAACACGATATGCAAGAGAAGAAAGAACCATTTTGGTTAATATGGAAAATGGGGTTAAGAAATATGACACCGACTTAAATCCATTCTCTGAGACTTTTGGACCGTTTCCTAAAGGTTTTAATGCAAATATATCGATTAATTATAAGAGTGGTGAAAGTGCAGGTTCCACAACTACTATTTTAAAGATATATGTTGCTAGGGGTCAAGAACCTTTTTCTTTAAAAGCAGAAACAATAAGCAGTTCCAAAACCGTGTCAGTTTCTTATATAATTGATTATTGATATACTATGACGCCAATCCTATCTTTTACGTAAACAGAGCTTTGAACATTGCGTCAGTTAGCATCACCGGAGAAGTGGGCACAGTGTCGTTTTTTTTCTGCAGAATTGATAGCCTTTTCTGCAAACATACGAGGTTAAACAATAACTCGCAGAACCGAAATAGTTTTGGTACTGTTTCGACCGCTACGATGGTACCGATTGACCGATACTATCAGATCAGCAATAATAGATTTAAAAACCTTTATTATTCCAAGTTTTCCATTAACTCTAATACATTTATACATCATTGAACACACCAATATCCGGACAAAGAAGAGTAGATTAAAGTTTAATAGACACCAACAGGGTTCAACTTTTACACCTTATTCATAATAACATTTACTTTTTTACTTATTTTTGCATTTGATCTAGCGTGATTTCTAACCAGCATTGTTTTTTCAGTGTCATGATAGAAACAGTGGGTCTTGTTCCTATATTCTATTGTCAACAGAAGAAAGTGGTCGATATGAAAAAAGGATTAACCTTCTTTTTACTAGCCGGGTTGCTATTGTCCTTAGCCGCGAAAGTCGCCGCACAATCAGCAGTAACCAATGTCATTACATTCAGCTTGGAAGACGTTAGTGATTTATTCATGCCTCCTGAACTGTATGTTGACGTTGATTTTATTGATGATAATGAGAATCGTATTCTGGAAGCTCGTGAAAAAGGCATTATAAGGCTTGTCCTATCTAATCGTGGTGGTGATGCAGATTACGTTACTGCTTCCATAACACCTGGATCCAAATATCGTGGATTAAATATAGAAAAGACACAAGTGGTTACAAGCATTAAGGGTGATGAAGAAACCACAATTGATTTTCCTATTTCTGCGTCTATAGATATTCCTACAGACACATTGCTTTTTACTATCAAGGTATCAGAGCCAATGGGCTTTGATATAGTCGCATCAATGGTTCTATCCACTTTTGAGTATCAAAAATCTAAAATTGAAATGCAGGGTGTTTCAATAGTAGATGCTGGTAGAGGATTGAGAGCAAAGAATAACAATCCTGATGGTATGGTCCAGAAAAGTGAGGTAGTTAGAGCATATGTTTCCCTACAAAACACAGGTAGTGGTATTGCCAATGACGTACAGTATACAATTACTTCAAAAGACCAGAATGTCATACTCATGAATGAAAGCGGCAATGTCCCGTCAATTAATGGAACAATTGACCATATGTTGTCTGGTGAGACTCAAGAAGTGTCTTTCCGCATGAGTGTAAACAATAATTATAAGGCATCATCAGAGTTCCTTCCTGTTTTTATAACGGTTAAGGAAAAAGAGGACTTCGGCAATCTTGCTTCTACAGTTATCCCGATTCCTCTTGATAAGACTCCGGCAGAACCCAAAATAGTGGACATCAAGGGCGAGAAAGAAAAACTGCTCGCTTCACTTCAGATGACAAAAGTTTCTTCCGATGACGGGCGTGTTTCATTCAATAAAAACATCCGTGATATTAGTATTGCGCCTTCAGGCGAACCAATATACAAAGATGCTGTAGCCATAGTAATTGGTGCCGAAAAGAACTCATATGGAGTTGCACCTGCGCCATATGCTGCAAGGGATGCAAAAGTGATGGCCAACTATTTTAAGAACGCACTTGGCATAAGTGATGAAAACATTAAACTTAGGACTGATAATGAGGTTACCAAAAATGAATTAAGTGATTTGCTTGATTCTCGCTATGGATATTTGTCAAGAGTCGTTGAGCCGGGTAAAACTGATGTATTTGTATACTATTCCGGTCATGGAATCCCTGATGTCGCTAGTGATGGTAGCCAAGACATATATCTTTTCCCATATGATGCCAGAAAGGAATTGGTCAAAGACCGTGGCTATAGTTTGAATAAGCTGTATGCCGATTTGAATTCTCTGAATGCACGTTCTGTTACCGTCATTCTTGATGCTTGCTTCAGTGGGTCATCAAGGCAAACAGTCACATATGAATCTGAGAATATCAGCAATGAAAAAGGCATTCGTATTTCAATGCCGCAAATGACAAATAGGCCTTGGGATACGAATCCTAATTTCAGAGTATTCACTTCATCTACTGAGGATCAAACATCCTTGGGTTATGATCAATCACAATCCGGACTGTTTACTTATTTCTTGGCAACAGGTTTACAGGGTGACGCAGATAAAGATGGAGACGGAACAATACGATTCAATGAACTTGTTGATTTTGTTACAACAAATGTTTCTAATGAATCACAGAAGATTCGTGGTGGTGCTCAAAGTCCCCAATTCTATGGAGACGGTAACTTTATAATTGAAAAGATCAAATGAGGATACGTATATTACTTTTAGCTGTGTGTTTGGGGTCAACAATTCAATTGTCGTCACAAACATCAGAGCATGTTAAGGCTCCATATCCGGATGAGGTAACTATTGGAGCTGCGACAGTTGCTCGTGATGGACGTACTTTAATTGTTGATTACTCAATTAGATTGGGCGCAAATGTACGTTGGTGTAAGGTGGATCTTTACCAGAGTACTGATGGGGGTAAGACTTTTACAAACATATCATCATCAAAAGGACTATCAGGTGACTTAGGGAAAATATCTGAAAGTGGTTCCAAAGAAATCAGATATGATATCTCTGGCGTAAAAGAACAACTTTCTGGTAAAAGGCTTGTTTATAAAGTTGAAGTCAAGAATAAAGATATTGTCAAAAGAGAGTTATTGTTGTCCGGTGTCGCTTCTTTGTATCCCAATATGTCTTACGGAGTAATGATCGGCACAGTAAAGAAGGCCGGCTTTTATCTTAAGGCCAGGAGTGATTTCAATTTCATCTCATCTTCATATAGTTGTAATAGTGATGGCGATTTGGAAACAGGTGGAAAAATCTGGACTACAGGTGTAGAATCAAGAAGTCGCATGGTTGTTACAGGTGGTATGCTTTTCCATGTACGCAACTGGTTTTACCCATATATAGGTGCCGGTTATGGATCCAAGCAATTATACATACAAGATACTCAGAATAATTGGGCGACAGTTTCTGATCTATCATATCAAGGAGTTTCACTCGATGCTGGTTTTCTGTTCAAGTTTAACAAAATAGTTTTGTCAGCAGCAGTTTGCAACACCGCCTTCAAATACACTGAAGCAGAAATTGGAATTGGTCTTATGTTTTAAAAACAAGAACAATGAGAGTTAGAACTTTTTTGGCACTTGCAGTAGTCGCCTTTTCCACATTGAATATTGGATGTGATGAAGAGACGAAGCAACTGAATATATCCAATTTTGAGAAGCCAACCATCTCGATAGATTCCGTTACTATTTCAACAAGTAATCTTGGGATAGTATTGTCCGGTTCATATAAAACCGTAAACAGTGATGAGAAAATATCAGAATGTGGTTTTTATTACTATTCAGAAAAGAATAAGGATTCCATCATTAAAACGCCAGTTGCTATAGTCAATAATACTTTTTCTGTTTCATTGCTATTGAAAGACTATGGAACAACTTATTATTACAAAGCTTATATCTCAAACGGTGTATATTCAATTGAATCTGAAGAAAAGTCTTTCAAACTTCTGGACTTAAAAGATTATGTAAGGATTTCCAGTCCTGGTATAGTTTCATCAAATAGTGGGACTGTTATTCTTAAAAGTGATATCAATCAGGCAAGTGGTGTCAACATAACTGAGAAAGGAGTGATTGTGGGCGCAACAGAGCAATTGACAATAGATTCAACACATTATGTGGATAAATCACAATCTTCTACAATTAATGTCACGGTTAATGAATTAGCGATAGGTTCTAAGTACTATTTCCGGTCATACATAAAGGATGGCGAATATCTTGCATATAGCAACACAAACAGTTTTATTCCACATGCAGTACCTTCTATTTCCACGGTTCAAGTTAACAATATAGACTATTATTCAGCATACTCGGGGGGATATAATATTTGCAGTAATGGCTTGGATATTATCTCAAAGGGTATAGTGTGGAGCAAAACAGTTAATCCAACAGTTGGCAACTCTTATATCAAGTCATTAGACATCTCTGATGAAAAAGAATTTACATGCCAACTAACCGATCTAGACCCAGGTATCACATATTATGTTCGTGCATTTGCCATCAACAGTGATGGTACAGGATATGGCGAAGAATTCTCTTTCGCAACCATTGCCTTAAAGAGGCCAACCATAAGCACTGACTCTATATGGGACATAACAAGTTCATCGGTAAAGGTTAGTGGTAAGGTTATTTCGGACGGTGGTACCTCTGTTACAGAAAGAGGCATTGTGTTGGGTACATCTCATAATCCCACAGTCGAATCAGGGACTAAAACAATTTCTGGCAACGGCTTAGGTGGCTTTACATGCTCATTCTCGGAACTTTTGCCAGGAACAACCTATTATGTTAGAGCTTATGCTATTAACTCTGTTGGTGTAGAATATGGTGCTGAGAATTCATTTACTACAAATACTACTCTTCCAACAGTAAACTCTATCAGCGCATCTGATATTACGTCTTCATCTGCCGTGATAAGTGGTGCTGTTACTGCAGCAGGCGGTACCAGTGTAACAGAGCGTGGAATAGTTTGGAGTACATCTGATAATCCTACAATTGAAAATAATAAAAAGATTTCAGGTGATGGATTGGGAGAGTTCTCTGTCACATTATCAGATTTGGCATTTGCTACAACTTATTTCGTGCGTGCATATGCAATCAATTCAGTAGGTGTTTCCTATGGTAGTTCGGTCAGCTTTACTACAAATGCTATTTTACCAGTATTATCCACTGCGTCAATTACGTCAATAACTAGTAACTCTGCGGTTTCTGGAGGCGAAATAACAAGTGATGGCGGTGCTACAGTAACAGCCCGTGGTGTGGTATGGAACAAAGAGGAGAATCCCACAACAGAGCTTTCAACAAAAACAACTGATGGCACAGGCTCAGGCTCATTCTCATCAAGTATTACAGGTCTTGAGCCAGGCATAACATATCACGTTCGTGCCTACGCCACCAATTCAATAGGAACAGCTTATGGCCCCGATGAATCATTCACCACATTAACAACAATTCCTTCTGTTATAACATCTGCAGCATCTGATATATCACCCACCACCGCAACAGTGGCTGGTAACGTAACAGCTACAGGTGGAGCAGAAGTTACAGAACGCGGTATTGTTTGGGGTACAACAGAAAGTCCTACAGTGGATGATAATAAAGAAATCAGCGGTAAAGGTCATGGTGAGTTCTCTGTTGCTCTATCAAATCTTACTATTGCTACTACCTATTATGCTCGTGCATATGCAGTTAATTCAGTCGGCGTTGCATATGGCAATATGGTACAGTTTACAACTGGAATGGTAAAGCCTACAATCTCAACAGTTTCTGTTACATCCATAACAAGCAGTTCTGCTATATCGGGCGGCAATATAACAAGTGATGGAGGTTCAACGGTCACTGCTCGCGGTGTGGTATGGAGTACTGATAATAATCCTAATATAGAACTAACCACAAAAACGGCCGATGGTACAGGCTCTGGAGTTTTTTCATCGAATATCACTGGTCTTGAGCCAGGCGTAACATATTATGTTCGTGCATATGCCACTAATTCCATAGGCACCTCTTATGGTTCAGAGGAGTCATTCACGACAAAGCCTATTCTATCAACAGTCAGCACTTCAAGTGCTTCAGAGATTACTTCATCATCCTTCAAGATAGGAGGTAATGTGACAGCTACAGGTGGTGCTGATGTTACCGAACGTGGTGTTGTTTGGGGAACAAGTGAAGATCCGACCATAGATGACAATAAAAAAACTAGCGGAAAAGGACTTGGAGAATTCTCTGTTACTCTATCAGAGCTGACGTTTGCAACAACATACTACGTTCGTGCTTATGCAGTAAACGCTGCAGGTGTTTCTTACGGCAGTACTATAGCCGTTACAACTAATGCAATCTTAGCAGAATTGTCAACTGCATCAATAACATCAATTACCAGTAGTTCTGCTGTGTCTGGAGGTAATATTTCCAGTGACGGTGGCGCAATAGTTTCGGCACGTGGTGTGGTATGGAGTACAGAAAAGGATCCTACTATTAGTCTTTCAACTAAAACGGCTGATGGCACTGGCAGTGGCTCGTTCACATCAAACATATCAGGTCTTGAACCGGGTGTAAAATATTACGTCCGTGCATATGCCACTAACTCTAAAGGAACATCTTATGGCTCAGAAGAGTCATTCACAACAAAGCCCATTTTATCAACAGTCAGTACTTCAAGTGCATCAGATATTACTTCTTCATCCTTTAAGATTGGAGGTAATGTAACAGCTTCAGGTGGTGCAGATATTACTGAACGTGGTGTCGTTTGGGATACAACAGAGGAACCAACCATAGATGACAATAAAAAATCCAGCGGAGAAGGTCTTGGAGAGTTTACTGTTACATTGTCAGAATTAACGTTTGCAACTACATACTATGTTCGTGCATATGCGGTAAATTCTGCAGGTGTATCATATGGCAATTCTGTAACAGTTACAACAGAGGCAATCTTACCTGAATTGTCAACAGTATCAATAACATCAATTACCAGTAGTTCTGCTGTGTCTGGAGGTAATATTTCCAGTGACGGTGGTGCAATAGTTACGGCACGTGGTGTGGTATGGAGTACAGAAAAGGAGCCAACTATAAATCTTACTACAAAAACGGTTGATGGTACAGGATCGGGAGAATTCTCATCAAACATCACTGGTCTTGAACCGGGTGTAACATATTATGTCCGTGCATATGCCACTAACTCTATAGGCACTGCTTATGGCACTGAAGTATCATTCACAGCTGATATTAATCTGCCTTCTGTAACTACAAATTCTGTATCATCTGTTTCGTCAACTACTATCAGTATTGGTGGCAACGTAACAAGTGAGGGAGGTGGTAGTGTAATAGCAAGAGGTGTAGTATGGAGCACAACAGAGAATCCAACAGTAGAATTGACCACAAAAACTGCAGATGGCTCAGGCTACGGATCCTACACCAGTTCAATCACAGAACTTCAGCCAAACACAGTTTACTACATCAGGGCTTATGCAACCAATGCTAAAGGCACCGCTTACGGAGAACAGGTCACAGTTCAAACCAAAGCTCAAGGTAGTAATGAAGATGTAGGAAATGAAGATTATGAATGGTAATTTTTATGATCGTGATAGATTTGTTTTTCGTTATCCCTATATATGTTCAGAAAGCAAAAAATAATCATAAACCAATTTAACAATTCAAATTATGAAAAAGATTATCACAGTATTGATGGCAGCTATGATGATTATAACATCTTCATATGCTCAGACTTCAAAAGAACTTAAACAGATTGCCAAAGAAGCAAAAAAAGAAGCTAAGCAATTTAAAAAAGAAGGCTGGTTAGTGGCACCTGGGCAACTTCCATTGGAAGAGCAGTTCAAAACTTCATATTCAATGAAGAAGGAGAGGGATGATAATGGGTTGCCTAAATATATTTTTGGTGAGGCAATGTCTGTAGGCGAAATTTATGATGCTGCAAGCCGCAATGCAAAACAGCTGGCAACAGAAGATCTTGCATCACGTATTCAAACAGAAGTTACAAACTTAATAGAGACTACCGTAGCAAACGAACAAATCTCTCAAGATGATGCATCTTCATTAGCCCGTTACGTGAATGCTGGTAAAAGTCTTATAGTTCAACGTATAGGCAGGACCATTTCTGTCGTGGAATGTTACAGGACACAAAAGAATGGAACAATACAGGTAAGATCTATTTTGGCTTATAATGAAAAGATGGCGATGGAAGCAGCTAAAGCCGTAATTAAAAAACAACTTGAAGAAAAAGGCCAGGATCTTCACGAGCAGCTTGATGCAATTTGGGATCAATACGGAAAATAATGAAGAAGATAATTCTTATTCTGGCGCTAATAGTTGCTCCTTTGATGCTGTCAGCACAAAAAACGCTGACAGCATCAGGGAGTTATACTTACAACGCTCCTACAAACATCAGTCTGGATCAGGCTAAATCCATTGCTTTGGAACGTGCCAAGAATGAGATTATTGCTGAACATTTTGGCACTATTGTTGGAGTCAATAATTATACTGAAGTATCAAATATTGATGGAAAATCATCAGTAAAGTATCTTTCACTAGGTGAAAGTGAAGTTCGTGGTGAATGGATAGAAACCATAGGCAAACCTGATTACAAGGTCAAATATGAGAAAAACTTCCAGGTAATCACTGTTACCGTTGAAGGTACAATTAGAGAGTTAACTTCTGCTAAGGTCAATTTCTCCGCCAAGGTTCTTAGAAATGGTGTCGAAGACCGTTTTGAAAGTGACTCCTTTAAGGATGGTGATGATATATACATCTCATTTGAATCTCCAGTTTCCGGTTACCTGGCTATCTTCTTGTATGATCAGGAAGGTATCAACAGACTACTTCCTATGCCCGCAAGTTCTGAAGGTAGTTATTTGGTTCAAGGAGGTGAAAAACAGGTGTTCTTTAAGCAAATATTAAATCAGTATTCTCCCTCAGCCGGTACTACAGTAGAGACCGTAAAGAGCATATATCATTTGGTGAGCACTTCAGAAAGTGAACTTAACCGTATATACATAATCTTCTCACCTAACAAATTTACACGTCCTAATGATACTGTCGGCTCTCAAGAAGATCTTCTGCCTTCATTATCATTTGAGTCTTTCCAAAAATGGCTTTCCCGCAGTCGGAAACAGGATGTTGAGATGGCCGTGATAGAGCAAGATATAACTATCAGTAAATAAAGACTATGAAAAGAACTATCTTCATATTGCTGTTGCTTCCATTTTTTTCTGGTCTTAGGGCTCAGACTGGATCCTTCCGTGAACAGTATGAACGATTCCAGCAGGAGGCAATGACTACTTATTCAAACTTCCGCAATGAATGCAATCGCAAGTATGTTGAGTTCTTACTCCAAGCATGGGAAGAGTTCCATTCATTGCCAGAAATTCCACAACCTGTCGAAGAGGATGTACCTCCTGTCAAATATGAGGATGATTCAACTCCTATAAAAGACAACGAAGTGGTTCATGAAGAGGTAGTGATCAAACAAGAAAAGGAACAGCTCAAGCCAGAACCTGTGGAGCCCATCAAAGAGACTCCAGTAGTTAAACCTGAGTCGTTCTCATTCACATTCTACAACACTCCAATGCAGATTCGTGCTGGACAGAAACAGCGTTTTACGCTTTCTTCTTTATCAGAACGAGAATTATCAAACACTTGGGAAAAACTATGTAGTTCTGAATATGACAATATTGTAATTGATTGTCTTCAATTAAGAGAAAAATATAACCTGTGCGACTGGGCTTATCTTCAGATGATCCAATCTTTTGCCAAATCATTCCTTAAAGGTAAGAATGAATCTACGTTACTGATTGCTTACATATATAGTCAGTGCGGCTATAAAATGCGATTGGGATTAGATGACAAGGATTTATACATGTTATTTGGTAGCAAATATGAAATCTATGATAGGCCTTACTATGTAATTGACGGTTCAAATTATTATCCTTTAGAAGGTAGTCCCAAGGAAATAAGAATAGCCAATTATAGTTTCCCTAAGGAAGTGGATTTATCGTTGGCCGTATCGCAAGAACCTACATTATCTGTAACGCAGTCTCCACTCCGTTCTTTAAAGTCAAGAGATTATCCGGTAACGGCAACATGTTCTGTTAACAAGAACTTGTTGGACTTCTTTACAGATTACCCCACTTCTCAAGTTAATGGTGATCCCATGACAAGATGGGCATTATACGCTCAGACACCGCTTGATAAATTATCAAAAGAGCAGTTGTATCCGGTTCTTAAGAAGGCTATTGCGGATAAGACACAGACAGAAGCCGTCAATATTTTGCTGAACTTTGTCCAAACAGCTTTTGTATATGAGTATGATGATAAAGTCTGGGGCGGTGACCGTGCCTTCTTTGCTGAGGAAACGCTCTACTATCCATACTGTGATTGTGAAGACCGCTCCATCATGTTCTCTCATCTGGTTCGTGAACTGGTGGGCTTAGATGTTTTGTTACTTTATTATCCAAATCATCTTTGTACTGCTGTAAAGTTTACTGTTCCAATGCAAGGTGATTATCTCAATGTCTCATCAGGTAAATACTATATCTGTGACCCAACTTACATAGGGGCGCCAATTGGTGTGGTTATGCCGGATTATAAAAACACAAAACCAAAAGCAATATTACTGGATAAATGAGGCTCTTAAATTTTAGCAGGAAAGACTTCGCTTCTTGGTCTGATGACCGGATGGTTTCCGAATTAATAAGCGGAAATCAGGATGCTATTGTCTGGTTCTTCTATACAAAGTATTCAGCCACATTCCAGTATCATATATTCAAACTGTTTAATTACAAGGTTGATATCAATGACCTTGTTGATGAGTTCTTCCTTTATCTGTATGAAAATGATTGGAAGCGCCTTCGCTCATTTGACTCTACTCAGGCTTCGTTAAACACCTGGATTTCTACAGTTTCTTATCGTTTTTTCAGAGATTATAAGCAGTCAGTGATAGATTCTGATGGCGATAGTCCTACAAATGATATGTGGGACTCAACTTATTCTGATTGGGTGAGCAGTTGTGATGCAGGCATAATGATGGATGTTAACAATGCAATTAACCAGATTAAGAATGAGAGAGACAAGCAGATTGCATCGCGGTTGTTTTTGGAAGATAAGGAATATGAATCTGTTGCTCAGGAGTTCGGTCTTACGGTAGATTATGTATATACCGTCAAGAATAGGCTAATTAAACAGTTAAGAACAACTTTAAAAGATTACAATTAAAATGAATGAGGAACTGCAAATAAATGAAGCCGCTCGTTTGGCGGGTACAAAAGCACCTGTACAGATGTCACAGGCTCGGGCTCGTGATTTTGTCTCCAAAACATTGGGTACAGCAAATAAAAAGTCCTCGTTCAGGAATTTCTATTTGCAGAAGCCGGTGTATGCTTGGGGCAGTACCGTCCTTGCTGCAGCCGCATGTTTTTTGATTGCATTCTTTGTCCTTAAACCTTCCAATGGTTCAATTGATCAATTCGGTCAGCCAGGTAGATTTATGGAGAATCAGTCCAATCATGCAGGGATATCGGTTGTCGATAGCACATTAATTGAGTCATCTGATTCAATTGAAATAACAGTTGTAGAAACTATTGAGTAGAAATGAGTAAACGCTTCTGGCATATAATAATCATCTTGTGCCTACATGTTGTAGCGCAGGCACAGGTGTCTGATTTCCGCAGAGCATTTGATGAATTCACTGCGAATGCCAGAACATCATATAACACATTCTCCGATTCAGTTAACGCCGTTTTTGCTGAAGCACTGAAAGAGGATTGGTCAAAATATAAAACAGAGGATGCAATTGAGCGGTCTTCAGTTCCGGAACCTACCGAAGCTCCTGTTGTCACAGGCAAAGAGCAACCGTCCAATAGATCGATTAATGTGTTGGATGAAAAGGAAATCACTCCTACTCAGTTGCCAGTTTCTGCCGATACTGTCAAATGGGAAACATCTGCAGCACCTACATTTGATACACGTTATGTCCGTTTCACATTCTTCGATTCAGAACAGGTTATACAGATTCCCAGAGAATATGGAACTTTCCATCCAAGCGGAATATCTGAGGTTGACGTTTCCGTATTCTGGAAACGCTTGAGTGATTATGACTATCGTACCATCTTGTCTGAATGTACTAAGTTGCGGGGAGCCTATGGCTATAATGATTGGGCGTTGTTGCTATGGGTAAAAGCTCTATCTGGTGCCATATTCAAGGAGAACATAAACTCGGAACAAACAATCTTCTCCATATTTGTTCTAAATCAATTGGGCCTAATGACAAAGGTTGCCAGGGTGGATAAAGAACTCATAATGCTGTTCTCTTCTCAACAAACAATATACTCTCGCAAGTTTATTGTAGTTGACACATATCCGTATTATACAGTCGAGGAATCTTCCCCGGCTGATGATGTTTTTACATACGCCACTAAGATGACTGTTGATTCACGCCCTTTGGATATGCATTTCAATGGCATAATGCAGTTAGGTAGTAAGGCTTCTTATAAGACCTATCACAAGTATTCAAGTTTACTTAATCGTGAACTAACATTACCAATAAGTACATCAGTAACATCATTCTACAGTCATTATCCTCAACTTGATGTAAATATCTATGCTTCAGCAACTCCTAACGAGTCTTTCTCATCAAGTTTATTGGATAGCATTCGTCCTGCATTAATAGGGAAATCAGAATTAGAATCCGTAAACTTCTTGCTCCAGTTCTGTCAGAAACAGTTTGATTATAAAACAGATCTTGAGCAGTTCGGATATGAAAAACCATTCTTCCTGGAAGAGAATTTCGTATATGACTATAATGATTGCGAAGACCGTTCAATACTGTTCTCATATTTAGTAACTACTCTTCTACAGAGACCAGTAATATTTCTCGATTATCCTGGTCATGTAGCTGCAGCAGTTAATCTTTCAGAGGAAATCAAGGGTGATTTCGTTAAACTAGGAGATAACAAATACTACATATGTGATCCCACTTACATAGGGGCATCGGTCGGAATGACTATTCCGGAATATAAAAATCAATCTGTCAGAGTATGGAAAATCCGTTGAAAATGAAACATATATCACTGTTATTCATAGCTGTGGGCTTATTAATTTTTGGCAGCTGCCTAGAGGATAATAAGAGACTTATTTCTATAGAAGAAGACAATACTGTCCCCTTGCATTTTTATGCTAGGATAGAGTCTCAACCCGATTCCGCAGCTACTAAATCGGCTTTAAGCGGAACATCTACTGATGCTATCCGTAAAGTATTGTGGGAGCCGGCAGATAGTATATATGTCACAAACGGTTCAACAAGTGCCAGATTCAATAATGTATTTGAGGAGAATTCAGATGTCGCAGATTTTTCAGGTAAAATAGCATTAGGAACCACATATTATGCAGCCTTCCCTTATGGTATAGTATCTGGTTTTGAAGCTTCAAAATTCCAACTTACGTTACCAACAATTCAGCCGTATAAAGTTGATGGCGTTGGTTCTGAAAGTTTTCCAATGGTGGCTCAGTGTGTTGATAACATTTTTGAATTCAAAAATCTCTGTGGTATTTTGGTCCTTAATCTTACTGGCAATGCATCCATTGATTCAATACGCTTTTCAGGAACAGATGATACAGATAAACCTATAAAAGTTTCTGGCGCAGCAAACGTCAACGCAACATATGTAGATATCCCAAGTTTGGAATTAGATTCCACATCAGTCGATTATGTCCTTTTGAACTGTATAGGTTCTGACGGAAGAGGCGTTACACTTAGTTCAACTACGCCAACTCCTTTCCATATAGTATTGCCAGCGACTGACTATGCCCATTTTACAGTGGTAATTTATTCTTCTGATCGCAGGAAGATGACAATTAACTCAAAGAAGCCTCTTTCAATAAAGAGATCAAAGCGTACTACTGCATCAAATATAGAATACCTGATTGATGATCCTGAATATGAATTCATAGATTTAGGTTTAAGTGTTAACTGGGCTACATTCAATGTGGGTGCTTACTATCCAGAGGAGTTTGGTAGTTACTACGCATGGGGTGAAACAACCACCAAGAGCATATATAATTGGTCAACGTATAAGTATTGTAATGGGAAGTATAATACACTTACAAAGTATTGCAATAATCCTGAATTTGGCTACAACGGTTTTACTGATGGAAAAGATACTTTAGATTTTATAGATGATGTTGCTCGTGTGCAATGGAAAGGCGAATGGCGTATACCAACTATTGATGAATTTAATGAGCTACGAGATAATTGTACAATAATAAATACAACCTTAAATGGAGTGAATGGATATTTATTTACAAGTAATGTATCCAAATATAAAGATAAATCTATTTTCATTCCAACTGCTGGATATTATAAAGGGGTAGAAATTATTGATCGCGGAACTGTAGCCTATTATAGCACTAACACGTTAATGCTACCTGATGAGAATCCTGCTGTTCCTGAAGTGTTCTTGTTATCCCCCAAGAACAATAATTCTTATGCGTCAGGGCGCAGTAATGGATGGCCAATACGTCCTGTATATCCTTCTAATGAATGGCTTGACAAAACAACAATTTCAATAGATAAAGAAGCTTTATCGTTAAGGCTGGAAGAAAAAAACACTTTAACAGCTGTCATGAAATATGATGCTGATACGGTAATTTATAATATCACATGGTCGTCAGATCACCCAGAAATTGCTTCTGTTTCATCAAATGGAATGGTTACTGGCTTATCAGCAGGTACTGCAATAATAACTGCTTCTTCTCATGGAAAAAAATCAACTTGTACAGTGAATGTCAATGGACCTGTATATCAATACGTTGATTTAGGCTTAAGTGTAAACTGGGCTACTTTTAATGTTGGTGCATATGCTCCTGAAGAATATGGAAATTATTATGCTTGGGGTGAGATTGCAACTACAACTAGATATGAATCATCAACATCAAAGTGGTGGAATACTTCTAAATATCAACAATATCATTCTACTCTTGATCCAGAAGATGATGTGGCTCATGTGAAATGGGGTGATAATTGGCGTATGCCTACTGCATCAGAATTTAAAGAATTGCTTGATTATTGCAATGTATCCCCAACTACAATAAACGGCATAGGAGGTTGGAAATTTATAAGTAAAAAAGAAGGTTATACAGATAAATCCATTTTCTTACCTTATGGGGGATACCGTCAAGATTATAATTTAAACTATCTGGGATCTAATGGCTATTACTGGTCAAGCACCTCATGCACAGAAGGATCATACATAAAATATTATGCGGGATACTTGTGGTTTAAACGTGAAGGGATGGGAGATATATCGTATAATGAGAGGTATATTGGTAGAAATGTTCGCCCCGTTTATCCAAAACAGAATGTAACATCTATTTTGTTGAACAAGAGCGAAGCAACTTTGGCTGTTGGGAAAAATGACAGCCTTGTTGCTACTATAAAAGATGGCAACAACACTATTCAAAGTATAGTATTTTGGTCGTCTAATAACACAGATATTGTCACTGTCGATGCAAATGGAAAAATAACAGCAGTTGCTATAGGTGAAGCTGTAATAACTGCAGAATGTCAAGGGAAAACCGCAACGTGTACTGTAACAACAACACTCCCAGAACCAGAATATGTTGATCTGGGCTTAAGTGTAAACTGGGCTACATTCAACGTCGGTGCTCATTTCCCAGAAGAACATGGTAATTATTATGCATGGGGTGAGATAAATACCAAATCTAGTTATACATGGTCTAATTACAAATGGAATACTGGTAGTAATAATACAGGGTTTACAAAGTATTGTGTTGATAGCTATTATGGTGATGGCGGTTTGGTAGATTACTTAACAACTTTGAGTACTGAAGATGATGCCGCCAGTAACACATGGGGTGGAGATTGGCGTATGCCTTCAAATGATGAAATATACGAACTCATCAATAACTGCACATGGGTGTGGACAACATATAAAGATATAAATGGCTATTTGATAACAAGCAAAATACAGGGTTATACAAACAATAATATATTCTTACCAGTAACAGGCGAGTTTGCAGATAAATTATACGATAATACAACAGAAGGATATTATTGGTCAAATTCATTAAGTCCGGAAGGATATGGAAAGTCATCCACTTCTTGGGGTCTACGTATAAATAAAGATTACTATACTAAGAGTAGTTATATGAGAAATGAAGGTTTTGCCATTCGTGCTGTAACGCCTTCAGAAACTTGGCTGAACAATGTATCAATCGCACTTAACTATAACTCACAAACAGTTGTAATGAGAGATTCATGTGATCTAATAGCAACTGTAAAACACTGCAATGATGTGATTAACAGAAAAGTCACTTGGTCCTCCACAAATCCGTCTATTGCTACAGTTAGCGAAACTGGTGTAGTTACAGGTATAACTGTAGGTACCACTCTTATAACCGCCACATGTTTAGGTAAAACTGCAACATGCACAATTACAGTAACTCTTCCTGAACCAAAATATGTGGATTTAGGCCTAAGCGTCAACTGGGCTACTTTTAATATTGGTTCCCATTTCCCAGAAGAAAGTGGTGATTATTATGCTTGGGGTGAAACAGAAATTATTAGTGTTAGTGATTGGGCTAATTACAAATACTGCAATGGTACGAAGAAAACACTTACAAAATACAATACAATCAAGGATTATGGTACTGTTGATAATGTAACTGTTCTTAGTATGGTAGATGATGTGGCTGCCAATGTATGGGGTGGAAATTGGCGTTTACCCACTAAGGAAGAAATAGAAGAACTTATAAACAATTGCAATTGGACATGGACAACTCTAAATGATATTTATGGTTACGTTGTTAAGAGTACAATAAGTGGTTATACTGATCAAATGATTTTCTTACCAGCAGCAGGATATTATTATGACTCTTCTCATAATTTGCAAGTTGGCAATAAAGGATACTATTGGTCAAGTTCACTCTATTCAGAAGGTCCTGATTTATCATGGATTATTGCAACAGGTTCTAATGAAATAAAAACAGCCAAGAGTGAACGTATAACCGGTCATTCGGTACGTCCTGTTTGTACGTCTGAAACATGGTTGAGTAATGTATCAATATCACTTAATAGTAATTCTCAAACCATAATTCAGGGCTCTTCAAATACATTAATTGCTACAGTAAAACATAATAATGATATAATAGACCGTGTAGTTTCATGGTCTTCCAGCAATCCAAGCATTGCTACTGTAGATAACAATGGTGTAGTTATCGGATTATCAGCAGGTTCCACCATTGTTACGGCAACATGTTTGAATAAGTCTGTTTCATGTTCTATAACTATAATAGAACCTCAATATGATTATGTTGATTTAGGTCTCAGTGTCAATTGGGCAACCTTTAATGTAGGAGCAAATAATCCAAAAGAATATGGCGATTATTTCGCTTGGGGAGAAATTGAACCGTATTATGAAACTGGTTATGCAATGGAAAATCCTCAATCACATTGGAAAGCAGGGAAAACTAACGGTTATAATTGGTCTTCTTACAAATGGGGTGATCCAAATAACTTGACAAAATATAACACGCAGAATGACAAGGGTATTGTTGATAATAAAACTAGTCTTGACCTTGAAGATGATGTTGCACATATTAAATGGGGCAATAACTGGCGTATGCCAACAAAGGAAGAATGGAAAGAATTAAAAAACAACTGTACATGGACATATATTTCGGATGGTGTTAATGCATACCGTGTAACTAGTAATGTCCCAGGATATGAAGGAAATTCTATATTATTGCCGTTTGGTGGTCATCGCTATGAAGCAAGTCTTAATAGTGTAGATATAGCGGGGTATTATTGGGCCAGTTCTATATTGACAAACATGCCGGGCGAATCATATTCCGTATTATTAAATATTAGTAAAGCAAATGTGGATGATGATATGAGTCGTTGTGTCGGTTATTCGGTTAGACCTGTATTAACTTCTGGGACATGGATAAACGATTTATCAATAAATCTCAATGTAAATAATGTATCATTATTTGTCTACGAAACTATAGAACTCTCAGCAACTGTTAAGAAAGGTAATGATATAATAGATCGGGAAGTTTCATGGGCATCCAGCAATACAAGTATTGCATCGGTCGATAATAATGGCGTGGTAACTGGTATATCAGAAGGCTCTGCAATAATCTCTGCTACATGTTTGAGTAAAACCGTAACATGTATTGTGACTGTATCTGCTCCCGAATATGTAGATTTAGGCTTAAGCGTAAAATGGGCAACAAGTAACGTAGGCGCTAATAATCCAGAGGAATATGGGGATTGTTACGCTTGGGGCGAAATTGAAACCAAAGGTGGTACATATACATGGGATTCTTACAAATATGATAATGGGACGTATAATAACATACGATTAACCAAATATTGCACAAATAAAAACTATGGATACAATAATTTTGTAGATAACAAGATGGTTCTTGACCTTGAAGACGATGTAGCACATGTCAAATGGGGCGGAAATTGGCGTATGCCCACCTATGCGGAAATAGCTGAACTTAGTAGTAATTGCACTTTTTTATGGACAGAAAGGAATGGTGTAGAAGGTTATCTCGTAACTAGTAACGTTTCTGGTTATACAGGTCGATCTATCTTCCTTCCGCTTCAATCCGAAGAGAATAATAAATATTGGACAAGTACTCTGTATCAAAAAAGTCAGAGTTCCTATTCTGGAGCTGCCTGGACTTTTAAGTATGGTGAATCGGATAACATAGGAATAATGTACTATGACCGCTATAATAAAGGTCTTGTACGCCCAGTTTGTCCATAAGGCAAACTATCTACGTAAGTCTTAATTAATTATTACATTATAAGCCGCCCCTGAGCGCTCAAAAGTACTCAAAGGCGGCTTTCCAATCAAAGGAACAATCACCCCAAGGCCATCATTCCCCTTCCCCCTCAATCTCCACAAACCGCGCCTCAATAACCGTATCCCGGTAAATATCCACGCTACTCTCCCGGCTGTTATCAGACCAGAATCTGCTATGCCATCCGGCAAACCGCCATCCTTCATTAGGCGTAGCAATCAGATCAACTCGCTCATCGTAAGCATTCGATAAAGTACAGGTATTAGTACCTAATAGTAGCAACAACAGTAGTTACATCTTGCACCTTTATATGTAACTGCTGTTGTTGTCTTATTGTAGTTTTACTATTGCTTCTCCTGTTTCTCTTTTTTCAGGATTGCCTCGGGGTGCCTGTTTATCCATTTATGTGGCAGCATCTGTAGCAGTTCCTCCTTTGTTGCCTTTGATTGATACGGCATGTCTGCAATCACGCTGTTCAGATAGAGCCTGGGGTTCACGTTATGCGCCTTGCAGGTTGCAAGCAGCGAACAGATGACAGCCATGTTTCCCGCCGCCTCGTGATTGCCGCAGAAGAGGTAGTTGTTTCTGCCCAGGGTTATCGGGCCTGGCCCCTTTTGTACCTTATAATAATTGGCTGATTTTTGCCCAATAATAGAATGCCTCTGGCTGTGCCAAACGCAACTTGTTCAGTTTGTTGGTCACCGTCGGCTGCAGGTCGGTGGCTTCCATAGCGGGGGCATAGGTCTGGATGGTATCAGCTCCTTTCTCAATTGCGGTGGCCAGGTATGCTGCCTTGGCGGCATCGGTTATGGCATTTTCTATGTAGTATTTGTTCTGATACATAAAAGGGCGTATAAAATTGATACCCTTTTGCAGTGCATCAAAATCACCTTGTCCGGCTTTACCTCTTGTGGCAAGGCATAATGCGGTATCGCGTATGTCCTGGAATACCGGTGCCGCATCGGCAGGCAGATGCTTATATGCCAGTTCTATTGGAACTATCCGGTCAAACACCTTCTTTACTGTGGCCAGGCTTGTCATGTTGTCAAACAGACGGCCCACGTCATAGAGTTGCTTAATCACTTCCACAAACTTGGGGTTCCCGTTCTTATAGTATGGTATGCCCGATGTGTTGGGCGCAAAGGCGGTCAGCTTGTCGGCAAGAATATCATTGACAGAAGGTATCTGTACCGTCATGGGCTCGCCTTCTACGAGTATGAACGGACTCTCCACTTTCAGGGTTTCAACCTTCTCATATTGGGCATCTTCATAAAGTATGTCCAACAGAATGGTTTCAGTCCGTTCCGTTTGTGACAAGTACGCTACTCTGTAGTGCAGTTTCTCATGTGATTTTGGTACTGCCGTTCCGCGCTGCTCACGTTCTATCGTCTCACGGCCTATAAAACCGTATTCCGGGAATTTTGCCAGATACTTCTCTATATCAGTACCAGGTGGGCATACTATATCCACATCTATGCTCAGTCTGTGCAGGCCGGAACCCAGCAGGAGCATCAGGCATGATCCGCCCTTCCATATATAAGGACAGCCTGATTCACTGAGCATATTCACAAGTGAAAAAGCCCGGATAACCTTCTCAATAAGGTTCAAATCGTTGTAATGTAAGCGGTTGCTTACTGTTTCAATCCATTCTTTGGTAAAACATTCTTTGCGTATCATAGTATGTATGGTTTTATTGCGGCGGTTATTTCCTGCAGTTTGCCGCGGCGGCCGGCGTAACGCAATAAGCGTGACTGGTTGACGGTAAAAAGACTGAATGCGTTCTCAATCATATATTGCCATTCGCCTCCCTGCAGGTAATTAAAGTCTTCATCACATAATGTATCAACAAGCAGTTTCTCCAGTGTTGGCATTGGAATGCCAGATTCCACAGTGATGGGTGAACCTGATATAATGGACTTGATTATTATTCCGGGCTGGGACAGATCTATGTAGTTCTGCATAACTTCACGTGATGGCTTAAGCCACACTTTATCACTTGTTTCCTTCAGTCTGTGGAACAATATCTCAGTCAGTTCACGCGGAACTTCAATGTAAGTCACCGCGTTGTATGCAAGATGATGCAGTAGCGGCGACAGGATAGTACCATTGTAATAACAAGTCTTGGCAGATGGATAAATTTTGTTAATCTCCTTTGCCAGTGTTATCAGATTTTCGCCCGGTTCATTCCGGAACTCCTGCTTCCCCTGGACAGAATAAACACCACGTCCCGTACGGAACAACTTACCTTCAACAGTCAGTTTATGGAGTGTCCAGTTTACGGTTGTCTCTGTAAAACCACTATACGCGGCATCAAGAAGCAAATTCGCTGCTCGGAATGCATCCTTCTTGGATGAATACTCAATTATATATTTTTCGCAACTTGTCATAGCGGCGCAAAGATAACTATAAAATGTCAATATTTCAATAAATTGACAAAATATAGCGAAGTGATTCATATTAATTAGGTATTAATTGGTTAAACTTCATGATATCAATAACAAAGGGTGCTCCAATCTGACACCTAATGCCTGGCGGAACACCCTTTGGTATCAGATACTGCAAAAGTAGTAAATTTTGTCTGCAGTAGGGCTCTTTCCGTGGACAAAATCTTCACCATTTTTTCTATGAGAAACTGGGTTACACCATAGACCCCTCATGCCCTCAGATTCAAGGCGACACATTCTGCTGAATCCGCATGACCAAACCCATTTGACGCAAAAGGATCGCATCCCTGTATCACAGTTGTAAAAAGATCAGAACGTGGCGGCCAGCCATTCTCCAAAGAAGCGGTCGTAAATGATATAGCCGTTATCGGAACGATAAATGACCTCATCGTCAATCAGGCGTGAAAGTGCGCTTTTTACGCTGCTGGTTGCGGTGAGGCCGTATGTAAAGTTCTGATTTTGGTTGTCACTTTTTTGTCTTAAGACTAAACCAAGTTGACAGGTATTAAAAAAGTGTTATATTTGCAATATCTAATCACTAAAAGTAAAGACGCAAAATGAGTACAACTACATTACAAGGCTTGTTGGATTATCTGACCGGCACTCTTAGCACAAGCAATATGCTTTGGCTTAGTGAGCGGTTGACTGACTATGCCAAGAAAAATGAAGAACAGCACCTAAAACCTTACACCATGGAGGAGATTCGTGCACGTATAGCAGAAGCAGAACGCGAATCGGCTGCGGGACTTGGAATTGACAGCGAAGAGATGGTCCGTGAGTTGGAAGCTGAATTTGCAGAAGAAGACATGAAAGACACAAACAAGTTAAAATAGTATGAAAGTAATCTGGATGCCATTTGCTCAAAACGAAGTTAGAAAAACAGCCCGATACATTAATAAAGAATTTGGAAAAGAAAGCAGAGACCAATTCATTAGTGAGGTCCGTAAAGTAAACCGCCTATTAGGTGAAAATCCTAATTTGGGTAAGCCGGAACCATTGCTTGCAGATTATGCAAAGAAGTATCGCAGTTATGTTATGAGTCATCTGAACAAAGTAGTTTATTGGATTTCAGATAACCAGATTGAGGTTGTGGATTTCTGGGATGTCCGCCGTGATCCTACTACCTTAAAGAATCAAATATAGCAATCGCAGTTCTATATCATTTCAACCCCCAAACTGAGAGGCTGTAGGTGGATTCGGTGCGGGATTCTATGTCATCGGGCAGGGCGGGGAAGAAATCAAGGCCGGTGCGGGATTCTACCTCATTGACGGTCAGGGCGTAGGTGGAAAGGGGCTTGTGGCCGGCTTTGTTTTCCATTATGAAGCCTATTGACTCGTAGCCGAATGCGGTTTGCACCAGGAGTACCTTGTAGAAGGCGTTGGGGATGGTTACCTGGTTGGCGCCAATTGTGCCTAAAGGCTTGTCAGTTACTATGGGGCCGCAGGTTACGTAGATTCTGGAGTATCTGTTGGCGCAGTCGCGTACCAGTTCCTCAAGGGCTTTCCAATCACCGCTGTTCAGGTTGTGGTTCTGGGGGCAGATGTTGGTAAAGTAGAAACTTTCATGCATCATCTGCTCGGTCAGTTTCATATCGGCGGCAGGTGCCATGTGGCCGCGGTCCCAGCCGGAGTTGCGGTAGTCGTTGTCATCGGCCTGGGCGCCTTTGAAATTGGGGTCTATGCGGAAATGGTTGGAGCGCTCATTGGTGCCTGAAACCTCCTGGTCAGTGAGTTCATAGGCCACCCATTCGGGGATACGCATCTTTTCATTCTGTACCGCCTCATAGCCTTGATATACCAGATGCTTTTTGTACGATGCCGGCGTATAAGCGGGAATTTCCAACTTATCCTGTATCTGACCGCCTGTCTGTGAGGTGGTCTTGCACCACTGCAGAATTGCGCAGATTACAATGAGCAGCAGTATTTCAACTAAACGTGTGGAGGTCCTTTTTTTCATACTGCAAAGTTAGTGCTAATTTTGAAAAAAAGTGCAATTGGGGACTGTCCCCAATTGCATCATTTTCCCAGATTGGCAATGATGCGAACGTTGAACTGGCGGCCGGTCAGGTAGTTGGGCACAGCAAACTGGGTGTTGGTTATGTCTGTAATCCAGTAGTATGAGTTCACGTTGTTTATTCCAAGCAGGTTAAGGCCGTCAACTCCAACCCATATGTCCTTGAAAAATCCTGACTTGCCGTAAATGTGCGGATGCTTGCTGTAATCAAAGATCTTGTATGACAGACCTATATCAACGCGCTTGTAGGCGGGGGCGCGGAATGTCTGCTGCTCACGTCCGCTGTGGGTGGGGCCGAAGGGCAGGCCGTCGGCCAGTGAGCATCGGAGTGACATTTTCCAGTAATCGCGGCGCGGAAAGACATCAGTAAAGTACAGTGACAGATTGTACAACTGGTCTGTGGGGCGGGGGAGCCACTTGCCGCCTATGTTCTCACGGGTGTCCATGAGTGAGAATGTGAGCCATGATGCAGTGCCGGGTACGAACTCTCCGTACAGTTTCATGTCAATGCCGGCGGCATAGCCGTAGGCACAGTTCTCTCCGTAGTAAACTATCCTGACATTGTCAACATTGTACGGAATCAGGCGGTCCAGTTTCTTGTAATAGATCTCAGTGGTGAACTTGAACGGGCGTCCCAGCGCAATGAAATCATAGTCTCCTCCAAGCACAACCTGAATGGAGCGTTGCGAGCGTATGTTACTGTTAAGGTTGACCTGATATATGCCGCCCACGTTCACGGTGTCTTTTATCTCCTTATAGAACGGCGTCTGGTAATATATTCCGGTTGAGAATCTGAAAGTGAGGTTCTCATTGCTCTCAGGCACGAAACTGGTTATGAGTCTGGGGCTTACGGTCAGTTCTTTGTTCCAACTCCACCAGGTGCCTCTTACTCCCGCATTAAGCGTTATTATGCCTGCGGGCAGTCTGAAACGGTATGTATCCTCAACGTATGTTGAAACTTTGCTGTTTGAAAGTTCCTGAACTGATTTGAGCGCGTAGATCATCTCCATGGGGCCTGATTGCGTGTAGGGCAGGGTGTAGCCCGCAGAGTCACGCATCTCCCATTCACGCATGCGGTCCGATACGCTCTCATATCTGTACTCCGCGCCCCAGCCAATGGTGCCTGCCACGGCGGTTTCATGCATGCCGCTTATCTTTGCTGTAACCACATTTGATTTGAGGCGGTTACGTGCATGCTGCATAAAGGAGCCTACAGCCATCTTGTCATCGGCGCCGCTATCATCAAGCCAGTACTGACTCAGAATGTCATATGACTCGCTCTCATGGCTTTCAAAGGTTGACAGGTTGAAACGGTATATGGAGTTGTCCTGAATGCGTTTTATGTCAAGCGCACCGAAAAGGGTGTTGAACTTGTCACTTTCCCAACCCTCATAATAGACCTTGAAATTGAGCGGATTGTCTGATGTACCGAAACTGGTGCTGCGGTCCGTTGGCGTGAAATTGTAGCGGTTTACGGCCGCATTGCCTATAAAGCCTATGTCCCATTTGCTGTTGGGGGTCCAACTGATGTATGTCTGGTAATCCAGAAACGAGGGGTCATATTCACCTTTAGTGTCAAGCGTTCCCAGAAGGTAACCGGTGGTCTTGTAGCGTACGCTGCCTGAAAAACTGAACTTGTCACCACCTGCGCCCACGTATGCACTTGCGCCCAGAAGGCTGGCTGTGAGTACTGATTCAAATCCTTTTGGCTTACGGTACGTTATGTCCAGAACCGATGACATGCGGTCACCGTAAGAGACTCCCCATCCGCCGGTTGAGAACTTGATTGATTCAACCATGTCAGGGTTGATGAAACTGAGTCCCTCCTGCTGACCTGCGCGTACCAGCAGCGGGCGCAGTATCTCAGTGCCGTTCACATAAACGCTGTTCTCATCAAAGTTTCCGCCGCGCACGTTATACTGGCTGCTCAGTTCATTATGAGTGCTCACTCCGGCCTGTGAGGCGATGATTGATTCTACAGAGCCGCCGTTGGCATCGGCATTGAAACGGAGTCCCTGGGCCTCAATCTGCTGCATTCCGTTTGTCTGACGCCGGTTGGCCCTTATGTCCACGTTCTCAAGGGTGTAGTTTGATGTGGGGAGCATTATGTTAAGATTCACGGTGTCTTGCGGACTGACCAGGGTATGACGGCGTGTCTCATGGCCGATCATGCGGAAAACCAGTCTGATTGTATCTGACTGTGTGTTGATGTTGAATGAATACTCGCCTTTCAGGTTGGTCATGGCGGAGTGGAGCGTGCGCTCCTCATTGACGGTGGCCAGTTCAACAGGTTGCCCGGCCTCATCATAGACCCGTCCGTAGATATGCACGCGGCGTGCCTGCAGGGGTATTGCCAGACACAAAAACAACAGGAGCGCAAGCATGCGCCCCGCACCGTATATGCGTGATGCCTTATTCATTCAATGAATAAACGTAAAAAACGCCGCGAACGTATATCCGCGGCGCTTAATTTATAACGTTTGCAAACAGGTTACTTTGCAGTGAAATAGCGTATATAGCCTATCTGGATAGATATAAAGTCTATATCCCTTGAAATGTTGAACTGTGAGATATGTGCGTTGCTGCCGGTATCCTCCTTATGCTGCTTGGTGTATCCGTATGTTGCACCGATGATAGGAATGCTGACCGTCAGGGCGCTGTTGTCCTTAAGTTTCACGGCTACGCCGGCAGCCAGTTTCAGGCCTGCCGACCAGATGTTTGAAACACGTTCCTGCTCTGTCAGGTAATTGGTTTCAGATGTATGGACCTTTCGGGTCTCCTCTTCACCTGTTTCAGGATCAATATAGGTCTCTTTTACATAATCTTTGGTAGGACATGATGTAACTTTGCTGTAATCACCGAACATACGCAGTTCACCGAATACGCCGAATGTCCTGCTTCCAAAGAAAGACTGGTATTTCCTTAAGGCCATTGACACTCCCCATGAGTTCTTTTTGATGCTTCGGCTGGCTATGGTGTAGTTATGTTCATCTCCAAACAGTTTATCCAGAAAATCATATTTCCTCAGATCCAGTTTCAGGTCTGTCTCCAGTTTATATCCGCTGTAATCAAGACGTATGTCAAGGGACAGGTCATCGGCATAAAAGAAAGAGAAACTGGGAGATACGTTGTATTTTGTGAATTCTCCGTTGCCAATGTTTAACATTGAGAGAATGGCGTAACCGTCACCGCTAAGGGGGTCTTCACCACCCACGTTTATGCTGCGATAACCGCCTGAAATACCTATTGCCTTGTTTCCTTTGGGAATGAAAACCGTACCTGCCGTTCCCGGTTCTGAATATCGGTCAAGTATTCCTTGAGCACTTGCCACAACGGCAGCCAGAAGCATGGTTGCTGTAAAAAATAGTCTCTTCATATCAGAATTAATTGTTAGTAGGTTTTGTCGTGATGTTCAAATATAGCGTTTTTTTGCGACAATGATTATCTTTGCACATTATATAAAACAGAATTATGGAAAAGTTCAGTGATTTGATAGCAACGCGCCGCAGCATGCGCAAGTTTACTGATGAGAAATTGACTGAAGAGCAGAAAAAGACCATCTTGAGGGCAGCACTGATATCACCTACCGCCAAGAACAACCGCGGATGGGAGTTTGTTACGGTTGAGGACAGGGCTGTGCTTGAGGCGCTCTCCAAGTGCCGTGCCATGGGATCAGGTTTCCTGGGCGAGGCTGCGTTTGCTGTTGTGGTGCTGGGTGATCCCTCCAAGACTGATTGCTGGATTGAGGACTGCTCCATTGCGGCAATCAATATGCAGATGCAGGCTGAGGATCTGGGCCTGGGCAGTTGCTGGTGCCATATGCGCGGCCGTGCCGATGCCGATGGCAAGAGTACCAAGCAGACCCTTATGGAACTGTTGGGTATTCCGGAGCAGTATGAACCGGAGTGCATAATAGGCGTGGGCTACAAGAACATGGAGCGCAAACCTTATGAGGATGACAAGATAGAGTGGACCAAGGTTCATAACGGAAAATTCTGAGAATGAGGATAGTATTGGTGGGAGCGGGTCGCGTGGCCTCATGTATGGGGCCGCGGCTTAAGCAGGCGGGATGCGTCATTGCAGGCGTATTCAGCCGTACTCCCGGCCATGCTCAGGCTCTGGCCGATGCCCTTGGTGCGCCGGCATTCAGCAGCCTTGAGCATCTGCCCGCGGCCGATATCTATCTTACCATGCTCACCGATGATGCTCTGGTGCAACTGGCACCTGACATTGTGCGGGGCAGGGAGCAGGCGCTGTTCCTGCATACCGCGGGCAGCGTGGATATGGATGTATGGAAGGCAGCGGGTGCCGTGCGTTACGGCGTGATGTACGCCATGCAGACCTTTACAAAGGGCGTGCAGGTTGACTGGCAGCAGGTGCCTGTATTCATTGAGGGCAGCAGCCCCAAGGAACTGGAGAGTGTGCGTGAACTTGCGCAGGGCTTGTCAGCCAGTGTCACTCCGCTCAGTTCAAAAGGCAGAAAGAAACTCCACATAGCAGCGGTGTTTGCCTGCAATTTTGCAAACCACATGTATGCCATAAGTGAGCAACTGCTCAATGAAGAAGGGGTGCCTTTCAGCGTAATGCTGCCGCTGGTACGTGAAACAGCCCGCAAGGTTGAGGGCATCAGCCCGTTGAAAGCCCAGACGGGACCGGCCGTGCGCGGTGACCGCAAGGTGATAGGTGAACATCTGGAACTGCTTAAGGAACATCCTGAACTGGCTGATATCTATCGGCTCGTTTCAATTGACATAAACAAAGAACTCAAATGATAAACTACGATCTTAACGCTATCAGGGCCCTGATTTTTGACGTTGACGGGGTACTCAGCAAATCGGTTATGAACCTTTCACCCAGCGGTGACCCCGTGCGTACGGTGAATGTCAAGGACGGCTATGCCATGCAGTTGGCAGTCAAGATGGGCCTGCACCTGTGCATCATTACCGGAGCCCGTGTTGAGGAGGTCCGCAAACGCTATGAGGGCCTTGGCATAAAGGATGTCTATATTGCATCAAGCATCAAGATCAATGATTTCAATGAGTTTGTTGCCAGGTATGACCTCAAGCCTGACGAGATTCTCTATATGGGTGATGACATTCCTGACTGGCAGGTAATGAGCAAGTGCGGCTTGCCCTGCTGTCCGGCTGATGCATGCCCTGAGATACAGAAACTCTGCAAATACGTTTCACCGTACAACGGCGGTGAGGGCTGCGTGCGTGATGTGTTGGAGCACGTACTCAAAGTGCAGGGCAAATGGATGAAAGATGATCACGCATTCGGCTGGTAAAGATGGAGTTTCCCTATAAGATAGTTCTGGCGTCAAATTCTCCCCGCAGGCGTGAACTGCTGGCAGGGTTGGGAATAGACTTTACCGTCAGGGTGATTGGCGGCATTGATGAGTCATGGCCCAAAGAACTCAAGGGCGAAGATATTCCGCTTTACATATCGCGTGAAAAATCCGCCCCATATAAGTCACAGATTGCCCCTGATGAACTAGTCATTACCGCCGATACCATTGTCTATGTTGACGGTAAGGTGTTGGGCAAGCCCGCTGACAAGGCCGATGCCGTACGTATGCTGCGCCTTATCTCAGGCCGATGGCATGAGGTGATAACGGGTGTTACTCTTATGACCGCAGACCGTGAGCGCAGTTTTGCAGTCACCACCAAGGTCAAGTTCTGCAATCTTACTGAAGAGGAGATTCTCCGATACGTGGAGAGCGGTCTGCCTATGGATAAGGCCGGCGCCTACGGAATCCAGGAATGGATAGGTTTTGTGGGCGTTGAGGCCATTGAGGGCAGTTACTTTAATGTGGTCGGCCTGCCTGTGCAGCGGCTCTATCGCGAATTACTGTTGTTTTGCAGTCAATAAACAATCAAATATTAATTATGAAAACTAAATCACTTTTACTAACCTTGACCGCTGCTCTGTCGGCTCAACTGTTCGCCCAGAACCCGATTATCAGCACGGTATTTACTCCAGACCCGGCGCCTTTTGTATATGGTGACAAGGTCTATCTGTTCACTGATCATGATGAGGACGGCCGCAACCGTGACTTCAACATGAAAGACTGGATGGTGTTCAGCACCGAGGATATGGTCAACTGGACCTATCTGGGCACCCAGGTTACCACCGCAACATTCAAGTGGGCCCGTCAGGGACAGCGCGCATGGGCCTGCCAGGCCGTTGAGCGCAACGGCAAATGGTACTGGTACGTATGCTGTAACAAGGCCACCGGCGGCGACGCCCTTGCTGTTGCCGTGGCCGATGACCCGCAAGGTCCCTGGACCGACGGCATAGGCGGTCCGCTTGCCGAGGGATTCGGATTCATCGACCCCACGGTCTTTATTGATGATGACGGCCGTGCATATCTGTTCTGGGGCAACAAGGGCCTGTGGTACGGTGAACTGAATGATGATATGGTATCATTCAAGAACGGCTGGCAGGAGGTTCCGGGATACCATGACCCCGAGTGCTTTGGTGAACTCCAGTCCAAGATGAACTGGGCCAAAGGTCAGAATGAGATGATGACCCAGTATGAGGAGGGACCGTGGGTAATGAAACGTAACGGCACCTACTACATATCTTATCCCGCAGGCGGTGTGCCGGAGCACATGGCATACTCAACCGCTCCTACAATCAACGGCCCGTGGACTTATAAGGGCCGCATTATGGATGAGGCAGAGAACAGCTTTACAATTCATGGCGGAAACATAACCTTTAAGGGTCGCGACTTTATGTTCTATCACAACGGCGGTCTGCCCGGTGGCGGCGGATACAACCGTTCGGCCTGTGTTGAGGAGTTCAAGTGGAATGATGACGGATCATTCCCGTTCATGCCGTTTACCAAAGAGGGTGTAGTGACTCCCATAAAGAACCTTGACCCCTACAAACGCGTTGAGGCCGAGACCCAGGCTGAGTCACGCGGACTCAAGGTTGACCGCAGGGCAGGCAAGGACCATTTTGTGACCGATATCAATGACGGTGACTGGATTCGCGTGCGTTCTGTTGATTTCAAGGATTACGGCCAGAAAGCCGTGGTGGCTGTAGTAGGTGAGCAGAAGGGCAACGGTACAATTGAGTTCTACACTGACAACATGGAGGGCAAGCCGTTCTGCACGGTTCCAATCAATAAGGACAACGCCGGATTCCCCACAGCTGCATTCACATATCTGATTGACACCAACGTTCAGGGCGTTCATGATGTATATATCGTATTCCGCTGTGAGACTCCAGAGCCTTTCACTTTTGACTGGTGGCAATTCAATGTGCACGCCAACATGCCTGTAGTGCAGACCCGCTTTACTGCTGATCCCGCTCCTGTGGTCATAAATGACAAGGTGTTCCTGTACACCACTCATGATGAGGACGGCGCCCGCGGTTTCCAGATGTTTGACTGGCTGCTCTATACATCCGATGACATGGTCAACTGGCAGGATTACGGTGCTGTGGCGTCACTTGATGATTTTAAATACTATGACGGCAAGAACGGAGCATGGGCAGAGCAGGTGGTTGAGGCCAACGGCGCATACTATATGTATTGCCCCATACACGGTCACGGCATAGGAGTCCTGGTAGCGGATTCTCCTTACGGCCCGTTCCATGATCCTCTGGGTGAGCCGTTGGTTTGGCAGAAAGAGAACTGGGATGACATAGACCCCACAGTCCTGATTGATGATGACGGACAGGCATATATGTACTGGGGTAATCCCAATGTGTATTCGGTCAAACTGGGCAAGGATATGATCTCACTTGCAGGTCCAATTGTGAAACATCCCAAGATTCAGGATTATCAGGAGGGCCCGTGGATATGGAAACATGACGGTCACTACTATCTTGCATTTGCATCGACCTGCTGCCCTGAAGGCATAGGGTATGCCATGAGTGACGGCCCCGAGGGTCCCTGGGAGTACAAAGGCCACATTATGGACCACACCGTACGTACACGCGGCAACCATCCCGGAATAATTGAGTACAGAGGCAACAGTTACGTGTTCGGTCTTAACTATGACATTATGCACCTCAAGACATTTGCACATGCCGAGCAGCGTTCAGTGTCAGTTGCTGAGTTGCACTATAATCCAGACGGTACAATCCAGGAGGTTCCCTATTTCCTGGACAATGTAGTCAGGCAGGTCAAGCCTTTTGATCCGTACCGCAACAGTGAAAGTGATATCCTGCATCGCGTTGAGGCCGAGACCATGGCCTGGGGTTACGGACTCAAGACCTCACGCGTTGATGACGAATATGAGTTTGACGATAAGCGCGGTTATCTGCCTCCAAACATGTATGTGCATGATATTGATGACGGTGAGTATCTGCTGGTGCGCGGTGTTGACTTTGGCCGTAGGGGCTCAAAAAAGATGCAGGTGTCAGTAGGCTCTGACGGCATAGGTTGCATTGAACTGCATCTTGACAGCCTTGACGGTCCTGCAGTAGGTGTGATACCCATTACTCCCACCGGCGGCAAACAGGTTTTTGGAACGTTTACGACCAAGTATTCGCCCAAACGCAAGATAAAAGGTGTTCATGACCTCTATTTCAAGTTCACCGGAGTAGGTAAGGACCTGTTTTATTTTGACTGGTGGCGTTGCAAGTAATATAAATAATGACTAACTTTGACGCGACGTTACAGCGTTAAGCATAAAAAAAAGGATTTATGAAAAAGTTTTTTGTAGCCATAGCAGCACTTCTTTTTGCAGGCATTTCAATTGTTTCAGCACAGACAACCCTGACAATACATCAGAAAGACGGTGAAAAGTTCAGTTTCGGATTCAGTGAGAAACCGGTTGTATCTTTCACTGACAATGACCTTATTGTCAAGACATCGACCAATCAGGTTACATGCGCTCTGACCGCTGTGGCCAAGTTCACCTTTGATTCAGGTGAGACCGCAGTAGGTGAGGTCAAGTCAGATGCGGAGCCCGCCATTTCACTTGACGAGTACGCCGTAATGATAACAAATGCCAAGGCCGATGATAAGGTCCTGCTGACCGGTGCCGACGGCAAACTGCTGCAGTCATATAAGGTAGCCGAGGACGGCTCGGTATCATTCAGCATTTCAGAACTGCCCGCCGGAACTTACATTATCAGCACTTCAAAACTTTCAATCAAGATTCTGAAAAAGTAATCTGATGCTGCAGTAGAAACTGTACGGAATAAAAAATCCTCACAGGCCAAGTGCATGTGAGGATTTTTGTTTTATCAGCCTGGGCTGTTATTACTCGGTTTTCAGGCTCTCAACGTATTCTGTAATGGCCAGTGCTGCCGCACGGGCATCATTGACAGAATCCCAGACGCTCATGGGGCGCTTGCAGGAGCCTGCTGCAAACAGGCCGGGCTTGCCGGTGTCATTGTCATAAAGGTGTGGGCTTACGGTCTTGATGAAACCGTATTCGCCGCTAATGTCACAGGCCTTGCCCAGTACCTTGGTGCCGCATGACGCCTCCATTCCTACCATAAGTACCAGCAGGTCTGTAGTCATCTTGAGAGGCAGACCCATCAGGGTGTCCTCACTCTTTAACTGGATACGGCTGTCAAATGTTGCGGCGGCCTCTGAAATGCGGCCGCGCACAAAACTGACACCGTATTTCTCCTGGGCGGTGCGGTACATCTCCTCAAAGCCCTGGCCCCACATGCGCAGGTCCATGTAGAATACTGACACATCACATGAAGGAATCTGTTTCTTGACCTCAATGGCCTGCTTTACGGCGGTCACGCAGCATAGTTTGGAGCAGTAGTTGTTGCCGCTCTTCTCATCACGTGAGCCTACGCACTGCAGGAATGTGATGCGTTTGGGAACATCGCCGTTGGCATTGGTTATCTTGGCGTGCTTGATCATGTTCTCCATATCAAGTGATGTTATCACGCCCTTGTATATGCCATAACCGAGTTCCTCCTTGCGGTGTGCGTCAAATACCTGATAACCGGTAGCCACAAGCACTGCATCGGCCACATATGTCTGGCCTTTGGAGTCAAACAGTTTCCACTCTGTGCCCTGCCACTTTACATCAACAATATCGATGCCGAAAATTGAGGTTATGCCGTCAGTGAGCAGTTTGCCGCTCAAATCATCGGCAATCTCCTGGGCTGCCTGGAAGTTGGGGAACAGGAAAGCCTTGTCCTGAATGTTCTTGAGCGGTGACTCCGACTTTTCAAACAGGGTTACCTGTATTCCTTGCCTGGCCAATACTGATGCGGCCTCTATGCCGGCGGGACCGGCTCCTATTATAGCGACTTTTCTCATAATCAAACTTACACTAAAAGGTTTTCAGGTTTCTCAGGGGCACGCAGAATCTTACCGTCTGCGGCTCTGTATTTCTGCTTGGGGTCATACGGAATGCCTATCTTGTCAAGCAGGCGTTCTGCCTGTACCTGATGTATCTGCAGACCAAGTTCCCACGGGTTGTAACCTAATAGCAGGCCGGCCATCTCCTCATAAGTTAGTACGGGTATGCCGTAGCCCTCACGGTCATATGTGCGGTGTTCCATCTCGGCAATGGTGTATTGCCAGCGGTCCAGGAACATGGAGCAGCCGGGACAGTTGGAGACAATGAAATCAGGCTCATAAGGCTCCATTGACTCCAGTTTCTTCTTGGTGTTTGAAACGGAATATCCGCGGTTCTCCTGAACCAGATACTGGCGGAATCCGAATCCGCAGCAGTGGCGGCGCTCGGGGTAGTCAACAACCTCACCGCCCCAGGCCTCAATCATACCGGCCAGAACATACGGGAACTCTGCCTTGCCCACGCCCTTGTCGGGGAATATCTTGGCATAGTGGCAGCCTATGTGCTCCACCACCTTGAGAGGTTTGCCCGTAAAGCGGTTCACCAGGCGGTATTTCATCTTCTCTGCCAGTTCATTGCGGAAATGATATATCACGTCCGACGGGTGTGCAATGTTCTTGGGCAGATTGAACTCACGCTTGCAGGCCTTGTACAGGTTCTCACGGGTTTTCTCCAAAAGTTCCGGGTGTTCCTGCCACATATGGCACATCTCAGTGAAAACGCCGAATGATGTTACGCATGAGGGTACGTAGTTCTCATAGCCGTGCTCGGTCATAAGTGAGAACAGACGGGCCACAACGGTCATTGTGGTCTCAAGAGGTACCACATCAGTATGATAACCTATGCCGGTGCAGGTGTGCTGACGGAAATCATCAAAGATATCCTTGTTCAGTTCCTCGCGGAGCATACGCAGGAATGCTGCCTCTGATCCGGGGAAGAAGGTCTGACGGATACAACTACGCTCGTAGAAGTAGTGATCGTCAGCTATTGTCTTTTGATATTCGTTCCAAAAACGGTTTGCCATAATTCATCTCAGTTAATCAGGTTATCAGCAACCACCTCAGCGATATCCCTTACAGGATAATCATTTGTGGCGTGCTGGAACGCTTTCTTACACATGGGGCAGGCGGTCACGATTGCATCGACCGGCTTGCTGGTAAGGTTCATGAGTGATGCGTTCCTTATCTGTGTCTGCTCCTCAATGCTGAGCTTGGTATTACCCAGGTTGAATCCGCAGCACACACTCTTCTCTCTCTGGAAACGGGTCTTCTGCAGGTTTGTCACGGCGCTGAGCACATTACGCGGCTCGTCATAAATTCCGCAACCGCGGCCCAGTTCGCACGGGTCATGATATGACACCTTGCGGTCATCATGACGCACCTTGATGCGACCCTGTCTGATGAGCATATCAATATACTCGGTATGGTGTACAACAGGTATGCTCAGGTTATACTCTTTCTTGAATGACTGATAGCAGATAGGGCATGATGTAACCAGCATGGTGGCGCCTGATTTCTCTATCAGTTCCGTATTCTTACGGCGCAAATCGGCTGCCTGGTTAGTGAATCCCTGCTGCTGCAACGGGCGTCCGCAGCAGATGGTATTCAGTTTGTCCATATACCAGTATTTCTGGTCAGCGGCGTTGAATATGCGCTCCATAGACTCTGTTATGCCCGGGGTCAGATGTGACATACAGCCTCCAAAGTATGCTACACGGCCTATTGCGTTGAATGTTCCCTGTTTCCTGTTCAGGTAGGTGTAATTACCTGTGGTGTCAATAGCACCTTTATCCCTTGTCTGGCGGCGCAGTGCGCTCAGGTCAATGCCTACGGGGCAGTCAACTGTGCATCGGTCACACATAAGGCAGTTGTCGGCTATCATCTTGAGGCGGCTGCCGCGTTCCTGGTTGCGCAGGCTGCGTATCAGATAGACTGACTGTATCTCATGGTTTTCAAGCACACGGTCAATGGGACATCCCGATATGCAGACGCCGCAACGTGAGCAGGCGTTGAGTTCAAAGTATGTGTAGCCTGTCTTGCCGGTCTCCTCTTTTACACCTATCTTACGGAAATATATGAGCAGCAACTCCGTAAAGATGTGCATATAGCGGGTGAACGGCATGGTGACAAAGAATACGCCCAGCATGAGCGAATAGAGCATCCAGACCGATGTCTCCAGACCGCGTACAATCATGGGGTCAAACAGATTGCCTACCGCCTGGGTAAAGAATCCTCCGTTGCCGTACAGGCATGCTGTGACTGATTCTGCCAGCAGACGCAGGGGGAATATCATCCATAGCGAGAACTTGGAGAACCTGTCAACAAGCGTATGCTTGGTGGTGCGCCGCATTCCCAGAATCTTGGACCAGAATATCTTGATTATGGCCATTGTAAGACCCAGGAACACATAGAGCAGCAGTGCGTCCATCAGGTCTGAATAAGCCTTGTGCTGACGGAACGATGCCGGTGCCTTGTGCACAAAGTAACGGTAGAAAATACCTACGTAGAACGGGCGGTGGTAGTGGATACGGGCTATGCCTTCATCGGTTTCAACGCGGTAACGGCGTGGGTTAAGGAACTCCGGGTCACGGTTTTCACCCTTGTTGTAAATTATCCAGCCGTTCTGACTGTCAAGTTCACGTACTGTCTCTATTGACTGCTCATGCTGCAGGGTATAGAATGCGTCGCGGCTCTCAATGGCACCTACCACTATCAGCAGGAACCAGCCGAGAGCATATGCCTGGTGCATTATTCCCAGCAGAAGGTTCTTTTTGAGAATGCGTACATGAAGCAGTCCCTCGCGGATCATCTCCCATATGGCGGGGATTATCTTCCATGAATACCAGTTGCTGCGTATCACCTTGCGCTGTTCATCACTGAACTTGCGTATCCAGCGGATATACTTGTAGATAATTATGCTGAACAGCAGAATGGTTCCTATCAGGAACGGTATTACAAAGTCATTATATGGGTATGCGTGTATCTTCATGGCGGCTACTGTTTTGTTTCGTCAAGAATCTGACGCATATTTATAATCAGTGACCTGAGGTTAACCCCACGCGGGCAAACCAGTGTGCATTTTCCGCACAGCATACACTTTTTCAGTTCCTCATCAAGTCCTTGGTATTCACCGCGGCGGAATGATGTATGTATGCGGCGTATGCTGAATTCGGTATATTGACGCGCCGAGCATGTGGCACTGCAGCATCCGCACTGGAAACAGCGTTTGAAAGAGGGCACACGGTCCAGCAGTTTTTTGTACCGCTCAAGCGATACATTGTCCATGTTTTCTGAACGTGGAGTCTTTATGGCAAATCCGAATTTATTCATCGTGCGGGCCGTTTATGATAGTGTCGTGGAAATCCATGCCTCCGGTTACACGGAATATGTTGCGCAGTTCCTCCATGGTCTCGGGGTTGATGGTGCGCAGTGCACCTGCTCCCTCGCCGTGGTAGTTTGCACCGAATTTGGGTGCTACCGCTTTAATGTTCTTTATGTACCACTCCCATACGGGTCCCTGCTCAGGATGTTTCTCCGGGAATACTACATCTGGATGAACGCAGTATCCTATGTTCAGGATATTGTTGCCTATACCTTCCATAAGTGCAACCTGCTGGCGGCCCATATGGCTCTCCTTGTAGTAACCCATATCCTGTGATACCTTACGCAGAATATTGATTACGGCACCGGGCACATTACCGCGCGGGCAGCGGGGCTTGCATGACATGCACTGACCGCAATACCAGATGGTATCGGAACGCAGCAGTTTCTCTATCTGCTCCTCATCACCGCGCTGAACGGTGTCGCATATGCGGCGGGGGTCATAGTCATAGAACTCGGCTGCAGGGCAGATGGCGGTACAGATACCGCAGTTCATGCACGCCTTGAGCGAGTCCTCATAACGGACATCGGACTTTATGATATCAATAAGGTTTCCCATAAGCAATTTTTGTTTGTACCCGCTTTACTTGTCAAATTTCTTGCGGTTCATCTTCATGGCGCGGAACAGCAGTTTGGAGAGCGGTTTCTCGCGGTTGCGCTTGAGCAGGCTGATGTACCAGTTCAACTTTTTGGCAACCGATATGCGGTAGGTCTCAACAAACTCTATAAGTGTGCCGTCAGGGTCCTCAATGTAGGTAAAACGGCCCGATGCATCGCCCATGTTAAAGACTTTGCCGTCAGGGCAACTGTCAACGGTGAACGGATGTCCGTTTTTGGCACACCACTTGGCCAGTTCATCCATGCCGGTTACATCATAGCATATCTGTATGAAACCGGGATCACCCCAATAGCGGCCTTCATAGATCTTGCGGGGCTCACGGTCCAGGCTCTGAACCAACTCAATGTAACCTGTGGGGAATATGGGTGCGAATGCGCCCTTGTTGGGCTCATCCCATTTGAGCATTACGCGGCGGAACTCACCGCTGCCGCCTTCAAGGGGATTGAGGTCATCAAATTTGCCCTTAACATCAAACACTTTGACCTTATAGCCAAGTATGTCAGAATATACCTTGAGTGCCTTTTCAATATCTGAAACACCAATCATGCAGCCCAGCATACCGCCAAACTCCTTGCCCTCATCAAGCAGCAGGTAATCATCCTGTACGGCCTGGAACCAGTTGCCTGCCGGGTCAGTGATATAGAATGTCTTAGAACCATCGGGAGCAGTTACAATGGGGCTTACCTTGTTCCATTTGGCGCTTACGTATGCGTGGGCATTCTCCACATTGCGGCACTTAACCTTGGCGCAGAATATGCCCAGGTCACCTACCTGAATCTGGAAACCTACCGGCTGCGGCTTGCGGTCAGAGTATTGCCAAATCTCAAATCCGCCGCCACCCTGTAGGTTCATGGCTATGGCTGCATGGCGTTTCTGGGGCTGACCGCCGGTGTAGGGGAGCATGCGCTCTGCCACGGTGTCATCCTCAAGAATGCGTATATCAACTCCGAATATATCAATGTACCACTTCCATGCGTCATAGACCGATGTACAACCAACACCAATCTGCTGGATTCCGGTAATGAAAAAATCTGCTGTATGCATATCTGATAGTTCTGATTCTAATTTAATAAGGTGCAATATTACTTATTTTCTGCGGCTTTTCCAATCCGTTAGGTCATGAATGTTGGGTCATGCGGGTAATTCAGAATATTTTTCTTAAAAGGGGCTGAACATCTTGTCAAAAGAGAATGCTTGCACTATATTTAATCTTCGATTGAAAATAGGCTTCGCCTCGGTATAAAAAAAAGTGAACTTCTTTTATTATACTCTCGGCTTGCACTATATTTGTACCAAACAAATAAAACTATTCTTATGAAACTTACTCCATTGCTTCTTGGTTTAGGAACCGGTGAGATTATTGTAATAGTATTGGTGATCCTGCTTCTGTTTGGAGCAAAACGTATCCCTGAACTTATGAAGAGCATGGGTAAGGGCGTAAAGAGTTTCAAAGAGGGCATGAAGGAGGTTGAAAAGGAAATAAACACCCCCGATGAGCCTGCCAAGGAAAACGAGCCGGAATCCAAGTAATCCGTTTCCTGACCTCCGTAATTCCGTTATTCCGCATGGAAGACAAGCCCATGACATTCTGGGATCATCTTGACGCCCTCAGAGATGTCATCCTGCGTATCCTCGCTGTTGCAGTTGTGGGCTTTATCATTGCCTTCTGTTTCAAGGAACCTCTTTTCAGACTTATACTTGCTCCCGCCAGTTCAGATTTCATATTATATCGTTGGATTGCATCGGTAGCGGGTGTTTTTGGCGTTGATGCAACTGCTTTGCAGGATTTCAATGTGGAACTGTTCAGTACCACTCTGACCGCCCAGTTCATGATTCACATGAAAATGGCGTTCTACGTCAGTCTGGTGGTCATAATGCCATACACGCTGTACCTGTTGTTCGGTTTCGTGGCACCCGCCTTGCATCAGAATGAGCGCCGAAGCACCACTCGCGTAGTGGTATGGTCATACGTGCTTTTCATGGCAGGAATAGTTCTTGATTATCTGATAATTTTCCCGCTTGCATTCCGCTTTCTGGGCACCTATCAGGTCAGTGAAAGCATCCCTAACGTCATAACGCTTGAGTCATATACAGACCTGCTCATCACCCTGACTCTGTTGATGGGAATACTCTTTGAACTGCCCATTCTGGCGTGGTTTTTAGGCAAACTGGGCATAATAGACGCCGCCTTCATGAAGAAATACCGCCGTCATGCCATAGTGATAATCCTCATCATCGCTGCCGTCATCACTCCCACCACCGATGTCTTCACCCTCACCATCGTCACCCTGCCCATCTACCTGCTATACGAGATTAGTATCGGTATAGTTCGGAAAAAACGTTAATCACTTCCTAAGCGAGCGAAACTTGAAGGTTATGGTCTCAGAAACCATGGCCGCCCGTGGGCTTGTGAACCGACGAACGAAGAGAGAGTAGAGAAAGCTCGCTTGCTCTACCGAACGAGGAGGAGGAAAAGAGCGTAGCTCTTAACGGGGCCCGCGCCGTAGGCGTGGGAGGGATAGCGCGAAGCGCGTAGTTTCAGAGACTATAACCTTCAAGTTTCCCTAATAGAATGGAAATAAAAAGACCGGCAGAGTGATGCCGGTCTTTTTGATTAATTTGAGGAATGTTTATTTTTCTATCCAGCCGATGACTTCGCCTTTGCTGACGAGTGCACCATGATCCTTCTCAACGGATACCAGGTGGCAGTCATAAGGAGCGGTAGCGTTGTCAATGAAGGTGTTGCCGCTGGCCTGTACGCCAACCATCCAGTCACCCTTCTTGTACTGCTTGCCGAACGGCGGATTGGTTGACTGATCCATGTAATCCAGATCCCAGATCACGCGACCGCTGACAGCAGCCTGAATGGGCTCTGCATCGGGATGCAGTATGGCACGCTTGTCAGCAGCAGTGAAGTGCTTGACAGGTGCACCTGCGGTGCCTGCCTGAGCCTTTTCCATGCGCTCCATAAGATCCTTGTTGAACTGATCCTTGGCCTGACCGCTCTTGTACTCGCGGTACTGTTTCTCATGCATGGCGAACTCAAAGAGTTCCTCATCATCCTGACCGCGGTCCCAGCCTTTCTCTTCCATCTCCTTGATAAAGCGTGGCAGTTCGTTGGGGTAGAGGACCTGAGGATCATCAGTATAGAACTCAAAGCCCTTCTCCTTGGCAATCTCAACAATCTCAGGAGCAAGTTCGCCGGGCAGTTTGCCTGACTTGCCCAGTACCATGCCCCACATTGCAGGATCCATACGGGTAAAGGGCTTCTCGTCCATTGACTTGGAGTAGAGGTTCATAAGAGCGGCGTTCTTTACGTACTGGCTGAAAGGTGTAACCAGACAGGGAGTACCGAGCATAGGCCATATGCGCTGTACCTCGTCAAAGAGTTCAACGAGCAACTCATCCTCAGAGAGTTCCTTCTCACCCTTCTTCTTGAGGTTGGCGTTGATGGCGGCGTGCATACCCTTAAGGTCAGCCATAAGTGAACCCATCATACCGCCGGGCAGGCCGCAACCTACCAACAGAGAACTCATGAGTGAGTTCTTGGGGTCAATCCAGTAACCCAGGAAATCATCCATGAAACTCTGAGTCAGTGAACGAGCCTCCATGTAAGCCTTCATGTTGATGTCCTTAACCAGGAATCCGGCATCCTTAAGCATAGCCTGAATGGTTATTACATCAGGATGAACCTTACCCCATGACAGGGGCTCCATGGCTACGTCCAGAACGTCACCGCCGGCCTTGGCAACCTCAAGCATTGAGGCAACTGCAAAACCGGG
>JAFZKA010000116.1 GCA_017551925.1 Bacteroidaceae bacterium
AAGGAGTTGCCGAAAGAACAACTTTTATATTACTGTCAACATTTATCTTCTCGAACTTGATCTTGTCAATGTTACAGTTGCTTCCGGTTATGGTAAGACGTATTGTATTTAAGCCATCTTTAAGAGGTACAAGGGTTCTTCCGGACAGAGTGGTGTATTTACTCCAATCGTTACTTGCTGTTTGCGGAACACTTATGTTGTTTGTTATATCAGTCAGACCGTCATAATCATTCACTGAGAGACGGAATCCCGAACCTGTTGAACCGGATGATGCGGTGGCTGTATATACATAATAACCAGGTTCCTCTACCAAGACTGTATATTCCAGCCATTCATCGGTGTTGGTGTATCCAATGGCTCTGCCTCCGGAGCAGGTTTCAATGTCAACACCTTCGGAGGTACGGAAACCTGCATTGCCCCTGTTTTCGGATTCGTTGTCCATGTATGTCAGACCGTTTCCTCCTACGTCATAATTTTCGGCCTGGATTGTACCTGGTAGTCGGACGGTATCGTTATTGAATACGGAACGTGGTCCATATACTGTGAAACTGCCTTCACGTTCATAAGTATTGCCCTTGTTTGTATATACAATAGCTTTCAAAGCATGCTTGCCTGTGACTGAAGGTACATACTTGGCAATATACGGGGCTTGGGTCATTATTGTATCCAGAACACCCTTGACAAACAGTTTAACGCTGTCTATCCTTATGGTGTCTTTTTCCTGACCTATGGTTTTGATGGAATCAACCAGTTGAGCCCTTACTGTTATTGGAAGAGTATCACCTTGGGTTGCTATTGTGGATGCAGGTTTGATATAGAGTGAAATAGGTTTCTTTCCTCCAGGGAACGGACTCTTGGCATTCTTGGCAGCATCGGTTGCCATGTAGTCAATGAGCCAATTCATAGCGGGACGCGCTTTACCATTCTTATATAATCCTGAGTGATCAACCCATGTTGCGCCATATACATAGCCCCAAATGGTAACACCTGCGCAATATTCGGCTTCCCACATAACAGGGAATATACTTGCATATTGGTTTTTCTGTTGGTTGTCATTTTCGACGTTGATATCCAGCTCCGTAATATACATAGGTATCTTGACGGCATCCTGAATCTTCTTCATTGCATTTTGCAGGTCGCTTTTACTGATGTTGTCTACATCATGACTCTGACAGCCGTATGCATCAATCGGGGCTCCGGCATCACGAAGAGTGCGGACAAGTTCTATGTATGCATCAGTGTCATGCTGGAATGTGTTATAATCATTGTAAATAAGTATGGCATTTGGCCAACGTTCGTGTGCCAACTCAAATGCCTTGATAAGCCAGTCATAACCGGTCTTGCCGCCACCGCCCAGAGACTCTTTCATGAGTGGATTGCCTTGCTGGTGCATGCCTACAGCCTCGTTAACCACATCAATCATGGGAAGGTTGGGATAATGTTTCTTTACCTCATCAAACCATTTTACTATAGCATTGTACCGTTCCTGAACAGGTAAACTGCTGGTAAACCAGTTGGGGTATTGTGCGCCCCATACCAATGCATGGAACTTATAGGTGAAACCGTATTGCTTTGCATAGTTGAACGGCGTGTCGCTTCCCCAGTTGTATTGGTTTCTGGTACCTTCAACTGAGCCCCACTTGGACTCATTCTCAGGAGTGATCTGGTTCCAAAGTTTATAATATTCCGGCACTCCGCCTCCTGCATTCACCTGGTATCTGGTGGTGATGTTACCCAGGAATTTGTTGGGGTTCTGTGACAGCTGGGCCGATGAGGGCGTCGCTATGATTATTGAACAGAGTAGAGCGGATGCTAAATAGCAAAATGACTTAATCCTTCTCATAATATGATAGTGGTTAATAATTATAATATAGTTATGCAAATATAAGCAATTTTTCTAAGACTGTATCAGCGGATGCCGGCTTTATCGAGGGCGCGCTGGTAGCGTGCTGCGTATGCGTTGTGCTGTGACAGGGTGGTGGAGAAATAGTGGGATCCACTGAAATCCTCCTTGGCAGAGAAGTAGAGATAGTTGTGCTTGGTGTAGTTCAGGACTGCATTTATTGCCTGCGTGCTTACAAACCTGATGGGACCTGGAGGAAGCCCCGGATTCTTATAGGTATTATAAGGCGAGTCATATTCCAGATGCTTCTTGAGCACACGTTTGGGGCGTTCGCCTCCCATTGCGAATATGACCGTGGGACATGCCTGTAAGGGCAGTTTCTTTTTTAGACGGTTTATATAGACACCTGCAATAATTGGAAACTCCTCTGTTTTGGCCGTCTCTTCTTCAATAATGGAGGCTAAAATGATGACATCCTCCTCAGAGAGTCCTATTGACTTGGCTTTGGCTTTGCGTTCATCGGTCCAGTATCGGTTACGTTCCTTGACCAGACGTGCCAGCAGGGCATCGGCCGATGTGTTCCAATAGACCTCATATGTATTGGGGATTATCATGCAGAATACATTGGTGGGTGTGTAGCCCAGTGAGTCCAAGAACGCGGGGTTGGTAAGGCGGCTGGCTATTGAGGCCGAATCCACCATTACCTGGTTTGCTATGGCGCGGGCCATCTGGCCAATGGTGCGGGTGCTGTTTATGGTCAGGCGGACCGGGGTCTGATTGCCGCTCAGCAGCATGTTTGAAACCTCTTTGGGTGTGGCTCCGCTCTTGATGGTGTAGCATCCGGTGCGGATGTGATTGTCATAGTCGCGGTGCTCAAGCAGGAAGTCCAGGGCTTTGGTCTGTGCCTGGGGATCGGTCTCCAGAATGGATTGTATGACGGTCTGGCGGGTATCGGACGGATAGATGTATATCCTGTAGTCGGGGCATTCCGATACAGGTTTGTTGAATGAACATGCAGTAAAGAACAGCAGTGTGACAATTATCAATAATCCTTTTTTTGCCATTGCAATAGAGGTATCTGACACAAAGATATTATCTTTACGAGTCAGAAACAACAAAACAATTCTATATAATGATGAAAAAGGTTTTTTTCCTGCTTACTCTGACGGCAGCTCTGTCAGTAAGCGCCAAGAATGAAGTTACGGTTTATGTCCATGCCGACAAACCGGGTGCTACAATCAACAAGAATATCTACGGACAGTTCTCAGAGCATCTGGGAACCTGCATCTACGGAGGTCTTTGGGTAGGCCCCGAGTCATCAATTCCCAACACCGACGGTTATCGTAATGACGTGCTGGCAGCCCTTAAGGAGCTGGAGGTTCCTGTAATGCGCTGGCCGGGCGGTTGCTATGCCGACGAGTATCACTGGATGGACGGTATCGGCCCCAAGGAGGATCGTCCCGTTATGGTGAACAACAACTGGGGTGGTATTGTCGAGGACAACAGCTTTGGTACACATGAGTTCCTTAACCTGTGCGAGCTTATCGGTTGCGAGCCTTATATCTCACTGAACGTTGGTAGCGGTTCCGTTGAGGAGGCTGCCAAATGGATTGAGTATATGAACGCTGCCGATGGTCCTATGGCCAAGCTGCGCAAGCAGAACGGTCGTGAGGAGCCCTGGCACGTTAAGTATATAGGTATAGGTAATGAGGCATGGGGCTGCGGCGGTAACATGTTGCCTGAGTACTACTCAGATATTTTCCGTCGTTATCAGACCTATTGCCGCGATTTCAATGGTACTCAGCTGTTCAAGATTGCCAGCGGTGCTACCGACTACGATTATGAGTGGACCGAGGTTCTGATGAAAAAGGTGGGTTCAATGATGAACGCCGTTTCTCTGCACTACTATACAGTATCCGGTTGGGTAGGTGCCAAGAAGCCTGCTCTTGACTTTACCGATGAGGATTTCTACTGGTGCTTAGGTAAGTGCTTAGGTATTGAGCCCGTAATCCAGAAGCACCTGGCTATTATGAGCAAGTATGATCCCGAGCACAAGACTCCGCTGCTGGTTGACGAGTGGGGTACATGGTGGGAGCCGGAGCCCGGCACTCAGCTCTATCAGCAAAGCACCATGCGTGACGCCCTTGTGGCTTCACTTTCACTTGACGTGTTCCACAAATATTGCGACCGCATTCAGATGACAAACATCGCCCAGGTTGCAAACGTGCTCCAGTCTATGATCCTGACCAAGGATGACAAGATGGTGCTCACCCCGACATACTGGATCTTTGATATGTACAAGCCTCACATGGATGCTACTTACGTTCCCACTGACCTGGAGGGTGTTGAGGTTAAGCTTACTCCCAACGAGCGTTACGCAGCAAATCCTGATGAGACTGCTACACGTCCACTGCCGCTGTTCAGTTCAACTGCATCCATGAAGGACGGCAAACTGCACGTTTCAATGTCAAACGTAAAACTGAACGAGGCTCAGACTGTTACCGTCAAGTTGGATGGCATCAAGGCAAAGAAAGTAAGTGGTAAGATTCTTACCAGTGACAAGGCCAGCAACTACAACACATTCGAGAATCCCGATAAGATTAAGCTTGCTGACTTTGACGGCGCACGCATCGATAAGAAAACAGGCGACCTGATACTCGAGATCCCGGCTGCAAGTATCGTAACCCTCGAAGTAGAGTAAATCACAAAAAAATGACACAGTAGGGACGGTTCCTTCTGTGTCATTTTTTTATCTTTGCACACGCAATCGCGATAGTAGCTCAGTTGGTAGAGCGTTGGCTTCCCAAGCCGAAGGTCGCGAGTTCGAGACTCGTCTATCGCTCTGGAAAGGGTTCCTCTTTTTGGAACTCTTTCTCATTCTATCGGCTTGGGAAGCCAAGGGCTTGTCTAAGCGCTCGCTACCCGCTCGCTTGAGCCGAAGGTCGCGAGTTCGAGACTCGTCTATCGCTCAAAAAAGGACACAAAAGGACCGTTTCCCTGTGTCATTATCAAATCCTCGGAGAAAGGATGACACAGGGAAACGGTCCTTTTGTGTTCTTTTATTCTATTTCCAATGTGACTATGCTGGCAGCGGGGATTTCAAGTGTGATGGCACCGGTTTTCTTGTCTATCTTGGCACCCTTGAAATCAGCAAGCTTGATCTTGTCAGGATTCTCAAATGTGTTGTAGTTGCTGGCCTTGTCACTGGTAAGGATCTTGCCGGAAACCTTAGTAGCCTTGATTCCGTCAAGTTTCACTGTTACAGCCTGAGCCTCGTTCAGTTTGACATTTGACATGGAAACATGAAGTTTGCCGTTCTTCTTTGAGGCGGTTGAACTGAACAGAGGCAGCGGACGTGTTGCAGTCTCATCAGGATTTGCAGCATAGCGCTCATTGGGAGTGAGTTTAACCTCAACGCCCTCAAGGTCAGTAGGAATGTATGTAGCATCCATGTGAGGCTTGTACATATCAAAGATCCAGTATGTGGGTGTGAGCACCATCTTGTCATCCTTGGTCAGGATCATAGACTGGAGCACATTGGCCACCTGTGCGATGTTGGTCATCTGAATGCGGTCACAGTACTTGTGAAACACATCAAGTGAGAGTGAAGCCACAAGAGCGTCACGCATGGTGCTCTGCTGGTAGAGTTGTGTGCCGGGCTCCGGCTCCCACCATGTACCCCACTCGTCAACCAGCAGCGGAGTCTTGTGCTCAGGATCGTACTTGCTCATTATGGCCAGATGCTTCTGGATAACGGGCTCGATACCCAGGCACTTGCCAAGACACCAGTAGAAATCCTCATCAGTAAAATCCAGAGCAGGCTTCTTGGCACCTACCCAACCTGATACTGTATAGTAGTGCAGAGATACGGCATTCATCATTGAGCCAACCTTCTTCATCAGGACCTCGGTCCACTCATAGTCGTAGTCTGTAGCACCGCTGGCAATCTTAAAGAGCTGAGTGCCGTTAAAGTCGCGGCAGTAGGTCTGATAACGGCGGAAAATGTCTGAGTAATACTCTGGCAGCATGTTACCTCCGCAACCCCATGCCTCATTACCTATACCGATGTATTTTACGTGCCAGGGCTCCTCACGGCCGTTCTGCTTGCGCAACTTGGCCATAGGACCATCGGCGGCGTTCATATACTCAATCCACTTGGCGGCCTCCTCAACAGAGCCGCTACCTACGTTCAGTGAAATATAAGGCTCGCAACCTATCAGTTCGCAAAGATTCAGGAACTCATGTGTACCGAAACTGTTGTCCTCAACAATACCGCCCCAGTTGTTATTCACCATAACGGGGCGATCCTCCTTTGGACCGATGCCGTCCATCCAGTGATACTCATCGGCATAGCAACCGCCCGGCCAGCGCATTACAGGTACCTCTAGTTCCTTGAGTGCAGCAAGCACATCATTACGATAACCGTTAGTGTTTGGGATCTTTGACTCAGGACCTACCCACAGACCACCGTAGATGCAGGTTCCCAGATGCTCTGAGAACTGTCCGTAGATGTTCTTGTTGATGGTTGCACCCGGTTTGTCGGCATGCACGTTTACAGTAACCTCATTCTTTGCGCTTACTGACAGAACTGCCGTCAGTGAAAGCAGGAATAATACCTTTTTCATTATTAATATGTGATTTTGTTTGTATGCGTGCTCCAAAGTTAGAAAAAATCCCGCGCTATAACCCACTTTATCACTATTTTTGCTGAAAAATAATAATACTCTATGTCTTTCAGAAAAGGATTATTGTTCATTTCCGCAGCCGTCATTGTCATTGCTGCGGCATTTGCAGCATACTGTTACCATGTATTCACCAGTCCGGTATCAACGTGTCAGGACTATCGGATATACATACGCCCGTCTGATACCCGCAGCAGCGTTATCCAATCCATAATGGCATCAGACCCCGCTGCCAGTACAAAAGCCCTTGAGTATCTTTTAAAGCACAGGAATTATGATCAGAACATTCACACCGGATGCTATACAGTCAAAAGCGGAGCAACCCCCAAGCAGGTAACCGATATGCTGACAAGCGGAGCGCAAACCCCTGTCAGGCTCACCATAAATAGTACCCGCACGGTCAGTCAGATGGTCCACAACATAGCATTACAGTTAATGGCTGATTCTGCCACAATAGAAAAACGCATCACTGATACACACCTGCTGGATTCCTTGGGATACAATCCTGCCACAATATTCTGCATGATCATACCCAACACCTATGAGGTTTACTGGAACATATCGGCCGATGCTCTTATAAAGCGGCTCTTAAAGGAGCGTGACCGTTTCTGGAACGAAACCCGCAGGAACAAGGCAAATTCAATAGGCCTGTCAGAACAGGAAGTGATGACACTTGCCTCAATAATTGAAGAAGAGACATCAAAAACTGATGAACTGCCAATTGTGGCCGGTCTCTATATTAATCGTCTGAACAGGAAAATGCCTCTCCAGGCAGACCCGACAGTCATATTCGCGCTCGGAGGCGAAAGACCTAAAAGAGTACTCAAAGAGCATCTTGAGGTAAACTCGCCGTATAATACATATAAAAACGCGGGGTTGCCGCCAGCACCAATCAGATTTGTAAACACACGTTCTATTGATGCCGTACTCAACTACACAAAGCACAATTATCTGTATATGTGCGCCAAAGAGGATTTCAGCGGCTATCACAATTTTGCCACGACCCTGTCACAGCACAACGCAAATGCGCGCCGATATCAGCGTGCATTGAGCCAGGCCGGAATACGCTGACTCTGTCCGCATTAGGGACGGTTCCTTTTGCGGACAGTCTGAACAACTATCCGGCCTATCTTATTCTATGACCTTGTAAAAAGCCTGCAATGGAACATCCTTACTCTCTTACAAGGATTTTCTTTCCATCAACAAAATAGAGTCCTTCTGGGAGTTCATAGATGTAATCCATTGTAACACCCTCTGCTATCTTGCGGCCGGTGATATCATATACATCGACAGTCTTTTCCAACTCGAACCAGTCTGAATCCGACTCATCTTCAGATATAAGTTCAACGTCAAGCATCTCATTAACCATAGCATACTTCTGATATGTTTTACGCACATCAATATATGCCTGATGAGGAGTTCTGTCAGCAAAGAACAACAGAGGTTTAGTACCTTCACTGCAGTCCAACCATGAATTACTGTCAACGACTCCCCAAACAACCAATGTAGGACAGTTGTCATACCTCAATGAGATATCAACCAACTTGGCATATTTCTCAGCCTGAGTTACAAGTTCCGCATCAGATATCTCCCTGACAAGTTTTGCGTTGTCACCGCTACCGGACACCTCACCACCCGGCATATCTGTCTCAGTGAATATGCAGTTAAGACCAATCGCAGCGAACTGTTTGACAGTCTCCTCAATCTGTTCCGGCTGAAGTCCGTTCACAGATGTATGAGTCTGCATACCAACACCGTCAATCGGAATGCCGGCATCCTTAAGTCTCTTGGCCAGATTATACATGGCATGTGTCTTACCGTTTTCATAATGTCCGCCACCCCAATGACCGATGTTGTAGTCATTGATATAGAGTTTTGCATCGGGATCAGCCTGATGTGCCCAGACAAATGCAGAATCAATATAATCCTCACCGCCGAATCCGGTGTACCATACAGACCATGTTCTTGTTGAATAACCCGCTCCTACTGCGCGTCCGTTATTCTCCTCAAGGCACTCGTTCACCACATCCCATTCTGCAATCTGGCCTTTCCAATGTCCAACAACATTATAGATGTGATTCTTAAGGATGTTTATAGCCTCCTGCCTGCGTTCTGCACCCTGCTTGGCATTAATGGCATCGCTTACCCAACTCGGGTTCTGACCATGCCATGCAAGAGTATGTCCGCGAACCTTCATGCCGTAACTGTTGGCTGTATTGACAATTGTCTGACCTCCGTTATAACTGAACTGATTCCTTCTGGGTTCTGTCGCATCAAACTTCATCTCATTCTCACAGACAACCATATTGAAGTTGTTACCGGCCAATGCGCCAAGACTACCCGCAGTCCAGTTGTTAAGGCACGTTCCAATGTTCTTGTCTAACTTGTTTGCCCAGTAACGTGCGGTTTTTGTCTGATCGTCAGTTGAATATCCGTTAGACTCTATAAAGCATATATCATCAATATAATAATCCGCTCCGGCAGCAACAAAGCCAATCCTCATCTGCTTTGCCAAAGAATTACTTATAGTACTAAGTTTAAAGGTGTTCTCAACCCATTTCCTGGATGAGACCGCCACCTCAGGCTTTGTATTGGATGAATATCTGCCACCCCATGTTATCTCAAAGTTGGCATTTGCAGTTACCTTATCTGAAGCAGACACGAGCACTCTGACACCGAATATATCATAAGTCTTAAGAAGCGTTGATACGAGTGAAGGATTGGTTGACCCGTTTGTTGAAGGATTGTCAAGTTCCACATATCCCCCGGTATCAGGAGTAGTAATATGGAGCACCTTGTTTGCGGGATCCTTAGGATCAAGTTCAACAACAGCCTTGGCACCTTCAATTGCAGTCTTTCCCTTTAACGGGAAAATGCTGAATTCGGTCCCGACCTCATAATCCTCAAAATCATATGCAACCTTCTTGTCAATCATTTTCACGACTTCTGCCATATAGGCATTGGTCAACGAGTCTCTACGTGCCTTTTCTATAGCAAACTGTTCCCGCTCAAAGGCATCGGGACTGCTCATAAAACAGACATCATCAATGTAATAATCTGCACCTGCAGCAGAAATACCGAATCGGATAGATTTGGTGAGTGCCCTTTTTTCAAGTTTCAAAGGACTGAACATATAGGTTTTCCATTCCTGTGCCGAAAAATCAGTATTCCCGCTGTTCTTGTAAGCGCTTACCTTTCCAAAAAACAAACCGAATTCAGCCGATGCTGCAGCAGTGTCGGCATTATCACGAATAACAGACACAGACAGATAAGGATATCGACTGACAACAGTATCAGGAAGTGCCTTTCCCGGAGTAGGCATGGCAACATAACCTGGTTGGGATCCGATAGTGACATGCAAAACCTTGTTTGAAGAATTTGTTTTATCAATCTCCACCACAGCTTTGGCATCTCTTACAGTATCACCCGACTGGGACAGAACAGCAAATTCATATCCCGGTTCCAGGTCGTCAAACCTTGCAGCCCATGTATAATAATCATTTAGGGCATAAACAGACAGAGATGAAACTGACAGAAAAAACAGAAGTAGCTTTTTTCTCATAAACGATATTAAAATTTAGTTGGTCAAACAGTTTAATGTGCAAATATATGAAAAAAAATCGGACAATTCCGATTTCATATTAAAAATAACCGCACCGGTGATGTGATGAGAACTCCGGAAAAAAAGTTTTGAGCGCCCGGCCTCCTTTGTAATCCACCGACCGAAGGTTACCCCGTAAAGGGCGTGGCCCGCCATTGGAAACCAGAGCAATCCCGGTTCTTCATTTTAATTGATGAGTCTCCCGATCTAACCCGGTGCGGTTGTACAAAAGTAACAAAAAAATGAACCGGAAACACTTCCGGTTCATTTTTTAACTTTGGCTTTTGGCTCTTGGCTTTTGGCCAACAGCTAATAGCTAATAGCCAAGGTTAAAGCGTAAAACGCTTTATTTAACCTTTGCAACGATAGCCTTGAAAGCCTCGGGGTTGTTCATAGCCAGGTCGGCCAGAACCTTGCGGTTGATCTCGATACCTGCCTTATGGATAGCACCCATGAGCTGTGAATAGTTCATACCCTCAAGACGGGCAGCAGCGTTGATACGCTGAATCCACAGTGCGCGGAACTCTCTCTTCTTGTTCTTACGGTCACGGAATGCATAAGTCAAACCCTTTTCCCAAGTATTCTTGGCAACGGTCCAGACGTTCTTTCTTGCGCCAAAGTAACCTCTGGTAAGACCTAAAATTTTCTTTCTCTTTGCTCTTGAAGCAACGTGATTTACTGATCTCGGCATAGTTTTTTGTTTTTTGAATGTCAGCGCCCGTTAAGATTCAGGACTTAAGGCTGACAAATCGGTTAATTTTCTTTTGACTGATCTCTTAATCGGGGTTATCTCATGCAAAGCAACTCCTTAACCATCTTTACATTAGCCTGGTCAAGCAGAGTGAAATGATCCAGATTTCTCTTACGCTTCTTAGTCTTCTTTGTCAGAATGTGGCTGTGGTAAGCGTGTTTTCTCTTGATTTTGCCCGATCCGGTAAGAGCGAATCTTTTTTTAGAACCGGAATTAGTCTTTGATTTCAACATTGTTATTAAAAGTTTTGTTTGTTATTTATAACCGTAAGCACCATGCCGGGGCTTAACGGTCGGTTTATTCTTTATTATCTTCCTGCTTGGGAGCGTCAGCCTTTTTGGGGGCGCCGCCCTTTTTGGGTGATATGAATATCGTCATACGCTTACCCTCCAGGATAGGTGCCTGCTCCTGCTTTCCGTACTCCTCAAGGTCTTTTGCAAAGCGCGCAAGAATGTTCTCGCCCTGCTCCTTGAACAGTATTGAACGGCCGCGGAAAAAAACGTATGCCTTAACCTTGTCACCGTTCTGCAGGAAACCCATGGCGTGCTTCAACTTGAAGTTGTAGTCATGATCATCGGTCTGGGGTCCGAAACGGATCTCCTTGACGTCAATCTTGACCTGCTTGGCCTTGGCCTCTTTCTGCTTTTTCTTGAGTTGATAAATAAACTTGGAGAAATCTACGATTCTGCATACCGGAGGAACGGCATTTGGTGAAATCAGGACCAGATCCAACTCCATCTCATCGGCTATTCTGAGTGCTTCACGCAGTGGAACCACCTTGGACTCAATGTCATCACCGACTATACGGACCTCTCTGGCACGAATTTCATCGTTAACCTGAAACTGGTCACTCAAATTGTCTTTCTTCATTCAGAATCAGTTATATAGTTTTCTCTTTTATCTGTTTTCAACTTTTACACAACGCGGGCGCAAAATTACCATTTATTTATCATAGAATTGACTTCATCGGCAATTTTTTTACCGAAATCATCAATTTTCATGTTTCCAAGGTTCTCAGCACCCTGCTTACGGACGTTAACCTCGCCCATTTCAGCCTCCTTTTCACCGACTACAAGCATGTAAGGAATGTGCTTGACCTCATTGTCACGGATCTTGCGGCCAATCTTCTCGTTGCGGTCATCAACAAAACTGCGAACCTCATACTTATCCTCAAGTTCCTTCTGCACCTTGTGTGCATAGTCGTTAGCCTTTTCAGAGATAGGCAGAATAGCAACCTGATCAGGAATGAGCCAGAGCGGGAACTTACCGGCGGTATGCTCAATGAGTACTGCAACGAAACGCTCCATTGAACCGAAAGGTGCACGGTGAATCATAACCGGACGCTCCTTCTGGTTATCTGATGCAATGTATTCAAGTTCAAATCTCTGCGGCAGGTTGTAGTCAACCTGGATGGTACCCAACTGCCAGCGGCGGCCCAGGGCATCCTTTACCATAAAGTCCAACTTGGGACCGTAGAATGCAGCCTCGCCGTACTCAACGGTAGCCTTCAGACCCTTCTCCTGGCAAGCCTCTACGATAGCGCGCTCAGCCTTCTCCCAAACCTCATCGCTGCCTACATATTTCTCGTGGTCGTTAGGATCACGCAGTGATATCTGAGCCTCAAAGTTGTCAAAGTCAAGAGCCTTGAAGATAATCTCAATAATCTCCATTACGCGGATGAACTCGCCTTTAACCTGGTCGGGACGGCAGAATATGTGTGCATCATCCTGGGTGAAACTGCGTACGCGGGTCAGTCCGTGCAACTCGCCGCTCTGCTCGTAACGGTAAACGGTACCGAACTCAGCGATGCGCAGAGGCAGGTCTCTGTATGAACGGGGCTGTGACTTGAATATGCAGCAGTGGTGGGGGCAGTTCATAGGCTTGAGCAGGTAGCACTCACCCTCCTCTGGAGTGGTGATGGGCTGGAAACTGTCCTTGCCGTAGTGATCCCAGTGACCTGAGGTTACATACAACTGCTTTGAACCGATATGCGGAGTGATTACCTGCTGGTAACCGTAACGCTTCTGAATACGTGAAAGGAAATCCTGCAGTCTGAGACGCAGTGCTGTGCCTTTGGGCAGCCAGATGGGAAGGCCCTTGCCTACCATGTCGCTGAACATGAAGAGTTCCATCTCCTTGCCTATCTTGCGGTGGTCACGCTTCTTGGCCTCCTCAAGGAGTGTCAGATACTCGTCCAGCATCTTCTGCTTGGGGAATGTGATACCGTAGATACGTGTCATCTGCGGGCGTTTCTCGTCACCGCGCCAGTATGCGGCCGATGTAGCCAGCAACTTGATGGCTTTGATGGCACCGGTGTCAACCAGATGCGGTCCGCGGCAAAGGTCAGTGTAATTACCCTGAGTGTAGGTGGTGATGGTACCGTCCTCCAGATCGGCAATGAGTTCGTTCTTGTAACTCTGACCGCGTGAAGCGAAGAACTTAAGGGCATCAGCCTTTGAGATCTCCTCACGGACCAGTTTCTCTTTCTTCTGAACCAGTTCCTTCATCTTGGCCTCTATGGCAGGGAAATCACTCTCCTTGATTACGACGCCTTCAGGTGGCATGATGTCATAGTAGAATCCCTTCTCAATTGCCGGACCTATACCGAACTGTGTGCCGGGATAGAGCTCCTGCAGGGCCTCGGCCATAAGGTGGGCGCTGGTGTGCCAGTAAGCGTGCTTGGCCTCATCGTCCTCCCACTTGTGCAGTTTGATGGTAGCATCGGTGGTTATGGGGCGGTTGAGCTCTGTAATCTGGTCATTCACACTGCAGGCCAACACATCCTGTGCCAGGCGCTGGCTGATGCTCTCAGCAATCTCATAACCGGTCACGCCGCTTTCATATTCGCGTACGGAACCGTCGGGAAACGTAATCTTTATCATGTTGTTAACTATGTTATTCTGTTTAAGTCCGCAAAATTATTAATTTCTTTTGACAATCCGTTGATAAGAGACAATATTAATCTGTTCTGGAAAAGCGCTTCATAATGTTATAAGCAGAATAGATGCCAAGTTCACCGGCTCTGCTAAGATCAGAAAAAGCATCATCCATGCGGTTCAGAAGTACCGATATAAGCCCCCGGTTATACCACGCCTCGGCCATTGTTTCATCCAGCTCAATAGCCTTATTGAAATCGGCAAGTGCAGCATGAAGGTCATTGGTCATAGCATAGAAGGTTCCTCTGTTGTAATAAGCGTAGGCGAATGAAGGCTCCATGTCTATCACTCTTGACAAGTCCCTGATTACATATTGGTAGCCCTGATCAGCCACGGCTTCACGGACATTCGACTGCACCTGTTGAACGGATATTTCCTGTTCCGCACGCTTTATCTCAATGGAACGGGCCCTGATCTGGGAACGCAGGAACCACACAGCCCAATTATCGGGATTGTATGACATGGCATTTTCAATATCTGATTCGGCACTGCTGAAATCCTGAAGCAGAGCAAAATCAATAGCCCTTGCAAGCAACAGGTTATCCGGAGCGGACTTTCCGCCTGACAGGTCCGAAGTCCGTTTCTCAATATCTGAAAACAACTGACTTATCTGTTTTTCATTAAGTGAAACCTCATGATTCTCCAACATTATTTCAGACATGAAACATCCGGTTCCATACAATTCATCAACAATCCTGCTGTAACGGGGATAGTTTAATGTCTGAGCCTCATCCCTGTAGTATGTCAGTCTGAACGGCTCCAGATACTGGACTTCAACATTGCGGTTCTGTATCTTACCGCGGTATTCGCTTGAAAAGCCTGTAGAGTTCTCCAGATTCTCATCCACAATTATCTTACGGTAGTGGCGTACATTCTTGTCAGAACTGCCTCTGGTCTTGCTTTCATCCTCATCTTCGGGTTCATCGGTATAACCCATGGCATTATTGAACCGACGGTTCTGTTCACGCAACACAACCATCGCATCCTGCTCTGCGCCACGACGGTTACCCAACTTGCCACGCACCTCACTGCGTATCTGATAGCCCTGAATAAATTGCGGATACTTTTCCAAGACCTTGGTAATATCCTCTTCGGCACCACGGTAATCTCCGGTATTATCCCTGAGCAACCCGCGGTAAAAAAGCGCCATCATATTGTCAGGCTCAGCATCAATAACCATATCAAAATCCTCAATGGCACGATTGTCATCACCGATCTGCGCCCTAAGATTACCTCTGTTATAATGACCGGTAACGTTTCCGGGATCTATCATAATGGAAAGGTCATAGTCATTCAGGGCTCCGTTCAGGTTCTCACGGAAATAACGTATCATGGCACGGGTTATATAGGCGCCTGCATCTCCGGGGTTAAGATAAATGGAACGGTCCAAATCCTGTTCCGCCTCTTCATAGCGTTCCATGCGGGCCAGCATAACACCTCTGTGATGCAACATGTCAGCATCATATCTGTTTACGTCAAGTGCCTTATTCACCCACTCCAACGCTCCGGTACTGTCTCCGAGTTCCCACAACAGGTCTGAGCGCATTGCCATGGCAGGAGCATATCGCGGAGAAAAAGCCAGCAAGGTATCAGCAGCCAGAATAGCCTCTTCATGCTTTCCGCTGCGTGCCAGACAAAGAATCAGATTATGCCTCAATGACCTGTTATCAGGATCCAGCCTTAATCCCTCTCTGAAATCCCTGATTGCATCATCATAACGTTCCTGATAGACGCGCGCCAGACCTCTTACCTGATAACTGTTCACCACATACGGATTCCGGCTTATGGAACTGTTGCAGTCCTGTTCCGCTCCACGATAATCCTCAAGTGACAGTTTTGCCACAGCCCTGTAAAAATATGGCTCATACAGATAGGGCTTGGCATTGATAACCTGATTGAAATATTGGATTGAGAGTACGTAATCATCAAAATACAGGGCGGTACGACCGACTGACATCATACGGTCAGTATTGATCTGTGCATGCAACGGAGTGAGCAGCATAATCAATGCCGCAACGCATGCAAGAACTTTCCGTCCTGCTTTCATGCTATTTTCTGGATATCTTGACCTTATAATCACAGTTGAACTTTCCGGCTGCAATTGAACTGAGCGTCTTCTTGTTCATCTGACGGCGCAGAGGTGACATACGGTCAATAAAGCATTTGCCGTCCAGATGGTCAATTTCATGCTGAAGCACTCGTGCCGGGAAACCTTCAAACCACTCGTCATGCTCAACAAAATTCTCATCCTGCCAACTTACACGGACCTTTGACGGCCGGTTAACCTTTTCATGTATTCCTGGAAAACTCAGACACCCCTCCTCATAAGGAACCGAATCACCTGACGTCTCTTCAATATAAGGGTTGATGTACGTACGGAAATATCCCTTAAACTCAGGCTGATCATCAGAAATGACATCCAGGTCAACCACGGCAAGTCTGATGGAAAGGCCTACCTGAGGAGCAGCCAGGCCCACGCCTTCGGATTTACGCAAAGTCTCAAACATATCTTTGATCAACTGCTCGAGTCCTTCATAACTGCTGTCAATCTCCTCCGCCTCTTTCTTGAGTACGCTTTGTCCGTAAGTATAAATAGGTAATATCATTGTTTGTAATGAATTGAGTTCATATATGATTCCAAAATAATCGTGGCACTGACCTCATCAACCAATGCCTTGTTGCGGCGAGCCATCTTTTTGATTCCGGCTTCAAGAATCGCCTTCTGTGCCAGGACCGATGTAAAACGCTCGTCAAACATCACCACCTGTTTGTCAGGATACTGTTTTTTAAGTTTCTCCACAAAAGGACGTATCTGCTTCATGCTGGCAGACTCTTCACCGTTCATATTGGTAGGATGACCCACCACAATCTGATCGACCTGTTCTTTTGAGAAATAACCGGCAAGAAATGACTGTAACTCATGTGTAGCAACAGTAGCAAGCCCGCCGGGAATTATCCTTAGCGGGTCTGTCACGGCAATGCCGGTACGCTTGGTACCGTAGTCAATAGCGAGTATTCTGCCCAAGTCGGGATCCTTTTAGACTTATTTCTTATAAAGGATCCAGGCTCCCTGGAAGTCCTGATTGTCAGGATATCTTGCCTTGAACCTGTTACGTTCATCAACGGCCTCCTCCTTTGTAGAGAAACTGGCGCAAACCACGCGATAGGTCTTTCCGGCCTCATTAACTACCACAACAGCCTTATATCCGTCATCTATCAGTCTCTGTCTGAGAGCATCGGCATTAGCCTTGAGTGAGAAACTGCCGCATACTATTCCGTATGACCTCATTTCCTCATCACCTGTCACAACAGAAACCTTTTCTTCACGGACAGAAACATTTGAAACATCTTCGGCCTTGGGAGCCTCGGCAGTTGCAACCGGCTCCTCAACGACAGTCTTGTTTTCATCACCGCTTATTGCCTTTTCATAAGCCTGTTTATAAGCATTCTCACTTGACTTGCAGGCTGATAAGGAGAGCACTGTTCCCGCTACCAGCAGATACATAATATTCTTCATAGAAGTACTATTTAAAATTACCATTGAGCATTTTTTGAAATTAATGAAAATTTAATCGTATCTCTTGAAAGATAACCGTCAACAGCCTTTTCAGGAACAAGTTTCCAATTATCATATCGTTTCACATCCACAGCCTTTTTACCCTCGGTATTCATTTCAAATTTTGTCAGTATATAATATCTGATATCCGCTCCGGCCGAAGACTGGAACCTTTTCTGCATTTCCTTATCAGACAAACCGGTGGCTTTCAGCAATACAGATGCTGAGCCTGAATAAAGGAATGTATTTATCGTGGTTCTGTACGACTTGTCATTATCAAACTTAGTGCCATCTGACATGGAAAGAATTCTGACGCGCTGTCCCTGGGGCTTAGAAACATCTATAGTATAATCAATTCCCGCTGCCGAGATATAAGCGCTTGCATCAGTTTCAGGTATCATATTTCCGGTCTCGTCATCAGGTTTCAGTTTAAGCAGATGATCTGCACCCTTACCTATGGTGTTATAGAACAATCCGGCAGAATACTCCAGTACATCCCTGATTTCAGAACCTTTCAACAGCACAGACACCATGTTGTTGTCAAACTGATAGAGTCTGAACGCATCACGGATCTTAAAATCACCCTCAGGAATAGTAAGTGCAGTTGAGACAGGAGCGGTTAAAGAGACCTCAGCCCCCATAAACCTCATCTGGATTGAATGTATCATATCAATTGCCGAAGCGCTGCGCCACAGGGCAGGGTTAACCTCCAACGGGACAGCCAGTTTACCGATAACAGAATCTGTATAATGAGTCACATCGTCATGCCATCCTGAAAGAGCAGCCGAAAATTCCGGATCCGGTTTTTCTGATGTCATATCAACCAACTCACCTGCTGAACGGACCGCAGGAGTGTCTCCGTTACTGAAATCGATATCCAGGGTTACTACCGCCGCTTTTTCAGCATAAGGTCCCGGATTTATCAATAAAACAGAATCACCTTGACAATCCGCCATTTTCATACAAGCAGGGATATGGTCATGACCATATACAATGACATCAAAGCCCGGCACTTCGGCCAGGATTCCGCTCACGATATTTTCACCCGAATATCCTGAAACAGTGCGTCCTCCGTCCAGACCGGAATGGAACAGACCTACTACCACATCGGCTTCCTCCTTAAGAACGGGAACCCAGTAACGGGCGCGTTCTATAGGGTCTGATACGTTCAGATCACCCATCATATCCCTGGGAATACTGTATTTTACAACCGGTGTTATAAGTCCCAGAACCGCAATCCTGACGCCATGCCTCTCTATTATCTCATATGGGGGCAGGAACCAACCCGAATCCGGATAACGCAGATTGGCACTCAGGACAGGACACTTTATGGACTGCATCAGACGGGCATAGGTCTGTGCGCCAGCCGACAGGTCATGATTACCCATAGTGACTGCATCGCATCGCAGAAGATTATATGCCTGGGCCGGCAGGTTTGGTCTGACAAACTGTGCCGTCACGTCATGATACATCTCCACTGAACCCTGAAGAATGTCTCCGGCATCCAAATAGATTACGTTGTCATTCTTTTCCCGTTGTTCCTTAAGGAAAGTAGAGATTTTCGCCAGACTACCTTTGCGTTCACTCCCGTCAAGACAGTTGTCAGCAAAAAAACGTCCATGGACGTCGGTAGTGGCGACAACCTTTATTGACACCACGCCACGTCTTTCAGAACAGCCTGAAATGACAACGCATAATGCTGTCAGGAATAAACACTTTATGGTACCTGATATTCTCATTTGACAAACGACCAGCTTTCAATACTGAGGTTACCTGATGAAACAATGTAAAGTTGATTTACGACACCCGTAGGAACATTGACAAGAGGAACCGTAAGATTCTTGTATAACTGGGCACTCTCAACCTCCATATATGCCACATCCTTTCCCAACTTGCCGGGCCTGGTTGTACAGATCTTGATTACGCCACGTCCCTTTACCCTTGCAGAGAAAGCAATGGGGCCCTCCTGAAAATCGACCTTTGACAGACACATCCATGAACCTGCTTTCATTTCTGCAGTGCATACATATGTATTGCCGCTCTTGTGATAATCAGTAGTTACATTCTTCTCCCATGCCATAGTTGCGCCCGGTACCTTTACATAAGGATCAAAATTCTTCAACTGACTGACACCCTCCTGGGTTATCGATGAAGCGGTAAGGTTCTTGATTTCAGCCTTTACGGTATCAACGGTTATAGGACTGATACATGTACTGCGCAACTCGACATTGTCATTTATATCAGAATTTGAACTGCGCATGGCACTCTTGAGTGAGCGGTTGTGATAAAGGATATAATACTTACCCTTAAACTCGACAATGGCATGATGGTTGTTTCCACCGCCTCCGGACCATCCCGCTCCACCGGGATTTTCAAAGCATGTACCCACAAAAGTGAACGGGCCAAGCGGATTGTCAGATTTCATATAGCCTATATTGCCACTGCCCGGTGCCTTTCCACCGGTCTGGAAATGAGCGCAATAACTATACAGATATTTTCCTCCTACCTTATTGATTCCCGAATCCTCAAAATGATAAGGAGGCCTTATCTCTACCGGAGTTCCTACTATTGAAGTCATATTGCTTCCCAATTGCACACAACGCGCCGAAGCAGGATCTGCAAGGTCCAGATTGTCGGTACCACCTCCAAAATAGAGATATGCCTTACCGTCATCATCAATCAGCACTGCCGGATCATATACTGACGGAACCACGTTTCCGGCACAGTTAGCAGTGCTGTGATTGATGAGCGCACCGCCCTTAGGATCACTCCACGGTCCGTAAGGAGTATCTGCTGTCAGCACACCAATGCCGTTGCTGTTATTGGAAAAATAGAGAAAATACTTCTGCTTGCCGTTAATGGTCTTATAAGCCGCACATGGAGCCCACATATTGCCGGCCCATGCTGCAGGAGCACCGCTTCCGGCCACAGGCTGGGTTCCGTGATCCGTCCAGTTCACAAGGTCCTCTGATGATATGATGGCAACCTTCTTGCAGTCAGAATAATCATATGCACCCGTTATCGGCTTTCCGTCTGTCGAACGGTAAAGATGATCGTCTGTCATATAGACATACAGTCTGTCACCCACTACCAGGCCCCAGGGATCGGCACCGAATTTATGTCCCATAAGCGGATTGTTCTTGCCGACAGGCTTGAATGTGCTGGTCTCAATCACAACTGACTTGAATGCTTCCTTGAGTTGTGAAACAGTTTTCTTATTGGTGCTGGTAACATCAGGAACCGATATGGTAATACTGTCAATATCAGATGCGTTGACTGATTGTGTCTTATTTGCATAGAAACTGACCGTATTGTTGTCATCGGCCAAAGAAATACTGTCAAGGGTTGCAAGTGAAAAATCAGAATTTTTTCCGTTACTCCAGACAGATACGGAACGGTACGATTGAGCCCACCCTGCCGTACACATCAGACATGTAACACAAATACTACAGAATCTGTTCATAATCGTATGTATTAAATTCCCAGATCTTTCTTGAATCCCTCAATCTTTTTAAGAGCCTCAGCCTGCACTTTCAGATAATCCTTCTTGTCAGCCATAGGCAGTTTGGCCTCCATATAGAACTTTATCTTAGGCTCCGTTCCTGACGGGCGGACCGATATCTTGTCACCTGCGGTGGTAAAGTACTGCAGCACGTTTGAAGGCTCCGGCATAACCAGGTCGGTAACCTTACCGGACTCATCAGTCTGCTTGAGCAGTTTGAAATCCTTTATCAGAACAACCTTCTCGCCAGCCAGTGACTTGGGCGGGTTGGCACGGAACTGCTCCATCATGGCCTTGATCTCATCGGCACCGCTCTTACCGGGCTTTACAACACTTACGGCACCCTCCTGTGAGAATCCGTACTCCTGATAAGCATCCAGCAGCAGGTCCCAGAGAGTCTTGCTGTTCTCCTTGGCCCATGCGGCAATCTCAGCCATCAATGAGCAAGCCGATACGGCATCCTTGTCACGTACAAAGTCCTCAGCCAGGAAACCGAAACTCTCCTCACCGCCTCCGATGTAATGCTTGCCCTTGGCGTTCTCATCGGCAATGACCTTGGCAATCCACTTGAAACCGGTGTAGCAGTCAAACATCTCCAGGTTGTTCTTCTCAGCAATGCGGCTGATAACCTCGGTGGTTACAATGGTCTTGACAATGTACTCCTTGCCGGTCATCTTGCCCAGTTTGGTGTACTGTGTTATGATGTAGTAGAGGAAAATCATTGCGGTCTGGTTACCGTTGAGCAGCACAAGTTCACCCTTGTCATTGCGGCAGGCCACGCCCAGACGGTCAGCATCGGGGTCTGATGCCATTACAACGTCGGCATTCAGTTTGCGGGCCAGTGCCAGGGCCATTGTCAGAGCCTCAGGATACTCGGGGTTGGGTGAGACCACGGTCGGGAAATTGCCGTCAGGTATCATCTGCTCGGGTACGCAGTTCACGTTGGTAAAGCCCCACTGCTTGAGTGAGCGCGGAATCATGACGCGACCGCATCCGTGCAGCGGAGTATATACTATGCAGAGGTCATGGTTGCGCTTAACCAGAGCAGGATCAATGCAGATTCCCTCAATGGCGTCCAGATAAGGTTTATCAACCTCCTCGCCAATTATCTGGATAAGAGCGGGATTGCCCTTGAACTTGACATCGGCCACCTTAACCTTGGCCACCTCATCAATGATGCCGGTATCATGCGGAGCCAGTACCTGTGCGCCGTCCTCCCAGTATGCCTTGTAACCGTTATATTCACGGGGGTTATGGCTGGCGGTAACGTTCACACCGCTCTGGCAGCCCAGATAACGGATTGCGAATGACACCTCAGGTGTAGGTCTCAGGTCATCAAACAGATAAACCTTGATGCCGTTTGCGCTGAATATGTTAGCTACGGTCTCGGCAAACAGACGACCGTTGTTGCGGCAGTCATGTCCTACTACGACCGATATCTCCTTACGCTCCTTGAAATTCTTGTTCAGATAGTTGGCCAGACCCTGGGTAGCCATACCCACGGTGTATATGTTCATACGGTTTGTACCTGCGCCCATAATACCGCGCAGACCGCCTGTACCGAACTCCAGATCCTTGTAGAATGCGTCAATAAGATCTGCCTTGTCCTCTTTACTCAGAAGAGCCTTAACCTCTTCACGTGTCTTCTCGTCAAATGAACTGCCCAACCATTCCTGAGCCTTGGCAGTTACCTGTCCTAATAATTCTTCCATAATATTTGGTTCTCAATTTTATAATTAGCCTTTGGTCACACACGCGTGCGCTCCTCCGTACACGTGAAATGCAAAGATAGCATTTTTTCAAAAAAGGCACAAGACTATTTACCGAAAACCTTTGAGAAAAATGAAGGCAGAAAAGACGTATGGACACAAAAGAAATGCACTGAAAAAGCAACAGATATAATACACAGCGCAATACTGACCATAAAACCCTGCCGCGATCCCGGCAAAACGCAGACCGCAGTCAGCGCCACAAGAACCGCATGAACAAGAAAGTTTCTTACAAGTTGTCCAGACATCACAAATCCGTATCGGATCCGTCCGATAATAAGCACAATCAAAAGATATGACAGTTCCCATACGGCAAAAGAAAGCCCCAAGCCAACTGTTCCTGCCAGTTTGTAACCACATACCACACTGACCACAAGCAACAAATAGCATAAACTTTCCTGTATCAGGTATATCCTGGAATCTGATCTTGCCAGGACAAGATAGGCTATTGGCTGATAGACCGCCTTAAACATAAGCCCTATAGCAGCCATCTGGGCAAAGGCTATTGACGCTTGGAATTTTTCGTACTCCAGAATCACCAGTACCAGCATCGGAGCACATATGATGAAAATAATCACCAGAGGAGCGGCAAGCATACACATGGCCAGAGACTGGCTGTTCATAAGTTTATGCGCCTGAGCCATATCACTGCCCACCGCTGAAAGACGCGGATAGTATTCAGAATCCGATACAGACAACAGCAATGTGGTCAGATATGTGACAAGCATATATCCCGCACTGTAGGTGCCTGTCAGCTCCTCACCGCCCTGAACAGTAAGGAACTTGGCGATTATGGACCATGCCCACGCGCCCAGAAAGGCCGTCAGGGTCAACAATAAGCCGAACCCCATCATATCCAACCCCTTACCAAGCACCGCACGTGAAAACGGCCTTGCCTTATACGGATGTAGCCTGAAAGAATAAAGACAGGTCACCGTCATTGTACCCACAGCAGAGAGAACCAATGCCGGAATGATACCTCCAAGCCTGAAAAACCAATAAAGAGGAAATGAGATGCACAATGAAACAAGATTAGCAAACAATTGGCTAAGCGCCACATTGCGCATCTGTCCTGTCCCCCTGAGTATCGCTATTTCACCTCCTGTCACCGATGAAGCGGCTACAGAAAGGGACATGAGCGTGAAATCAAAAACATAATCCGTATCATTGAACGCCCATCTGCCCAGTACGGGAGCAAGAGCGACACAGATAATCATACCTGCCATCGCTGTCAGAAGAGCCCAACTGCGGGTTACCAATATGCGTTCCGACAACCGGGAATCATCAGATAAATCTGCCGAAAGCGATATACCCGGAACAGCGACCGTCTGTATTCCCAGGTTCGTGGCATTCTTGATTATCTCAGTCGTACGGTTGACATTTTCGGTTATTCCGAAACCCGCAGGACCTATCAGATAGGATTTGACCTTGGCCAGAACAGCAGATACGACCATAGCAACACCCTGCACGCTGCTGAACACGCCGGTATATTTCAGTATCCGGTCATAAAGCCTGCGCTCTGTTCCGTTTTTTTCGCTATTCCCTGTCTCCACGTCAATATAACGGATAAACGGTCACAAAATTACTTTTTTAATAATATAAATACATACTGCATGACAATAAAAGGAATTACTGAACGTTTCAAAACTGATGGAGAAACTGTCAGTCATAATTCCGGTTTATAATTCTGATTTCACCCTTGAAAGATGCGTAAACAGTGTGCTGTCACAAAACCTGGACAACGTTGAGATTATTCTGGTTGATGACGGCTCAAAGGATATTTGCGCCGCATTATGCGACAGCCTGGCCTCAGAACATCAGGAAATCAAAGTGATTCACCGCGTCAACGGAGGTTTGAGCGCAGCAAGGAATACCGGAATTGAAGCCTCGACAGGAAAATGGCTCTCATTCATTGACAGCGATGATGAAATCACTCCCGGCACGCTGTCTTCAAACATGGAGTGGCTGGAATCAAACCCCGGAACAGATCTGCTTGAATTTCCCGTAAATGTCCATTACGGATCACCTGATTCCTTTGTGTTATCATTCAAGCCTGAAACCGTAACCGGCACCAGGGTTTTCAAACATTGGGTTGAGAATGAAGGTTACACCCACTGCTATGCATGGAACAAGATTTACAGGCGCGAACTGTTTGACAGCATCAGATTCCCGCAGGGCGAAACATTTGAGGACGCAGCGGTGTGCCCTGGCATAATATCCCTTTGCAAATCCGTAAGATATTCTGACAAAGGATGTTATCTGTACTACAAATCCGCCGGAAGCATAACTCTGAATTATACATTCAAATATCAGGAACCGGCGTTCAGAAACAATCTCAGGCTTCTGAATATGATTACGGAGCAAGGGCTTGACGAATTCTGCCGCACACGGCTATGGAATGTCTGTCTGAACCTGCTTACAGATCTCTACCGATGCAAGGATGCCGATGCAGGAAACCTCTCAACCAATGCAAGCATCCTGAACAGCACCAGGCCCGGACTCACTTACATTTTACGCAACACATTATCATTCAAGCAGAAGACCAAGGCTATTGCCGCATGGCTGTTTGGAGTCAAGAGTGTCTGTTCAGTCTTAGGTCTAAAGAAATATTCATGACAATATCAGTAATCATACCATACTACAACCCTGACTGCAATTCAGAGACAGACAGACTGTTAATCAGAGCAGTCAGGTCTGTCATAGACAATCTTGCCGGAGTCTGTGATTATGAAATCATAATCGTAAATGACGGCTCCCCCTCTGACCCGCGCGTTGATTTACTGCCTGAAATAAAATATATCAGACGTGAACATGGAATGCTGGGAGCAGCCAGGAACACCGGAATTGACAATGCCACAGGTGATATCATTGCCTTTCTTGATGCCGATGACTGCTATTATCCCGATTCACTTGCCCCATGCCTGAAAGTCATGCAGGAAACCGGAACTGATCTGCTGGGATTCGGGATGAAACGCATCATTGTCACTGATGGAGAGCTAGTGCTCAAGCCATCATCAGAGAGACCGGCTTTCAGCAAGCCGGTAACCGGCAACCGTTATATGTGTACGCACAACCTGCCGGGCAGTGCATGCCGATACCTCATCAGTTCTGCGCTTATCAGAAACAACAACCTCCGTTTTATGGAGAACGCATTTATTGAGGATGAGGAATTTACTCCCAGAATGATGCATTTCAGTAAGAAATACACAGAAACAGACAAACCGGTATATGCTTACTGTATCCGCAGCGGCTCCATCATAACAGATGTGTCACAACAGATGGTTGAAACAAAATCGGCCGACACCGTCAAGGCTCTCTCCAGTCTGGTCAGGTTCCGTGAGGAGCACATTTCCGAGCCCCATGACGGACTCGACCGTAAAATCAGTTATCTGGCCATGGACCACATCAGGCGAACACTTCGCCGCAGAGACTGGCGCAACGCAATCAATGAGCAGACCGGCATACTCGGTTCAATGGGTTTATTCCCCCTGAAATGTAAAAACTGCTCAGTTGGATTCAAACTATATTCTTTATTCTCAAGATGCAGAGCAGGACTGTCTCTGCTTCATCTTGCCGAAACCTTCTACAAATGAAAATTCTACTGTTAGGCGAATACAGCAACGTACACAATACGCTCGCCAAAGGGCTGAGAGAACTCGGGCATCAGGTAACTGTAGCCAGTGACGGTGACAGTTGGAAAAACTATCCGCGTGACATAGACCTGAAGCGCGACCGTTCTCAACGCAGCGGACGGCTCTCTTTCATTTGGAGACTGCTCAAGGCATTACCCAAGATGCGCGGTTATGACATAGTACAGATCATCAACCCCATGTTCCTGGAACTGAAAGCGGAGCGCATCATGCCTTTCTACCGGTACCTGCGCCGCCACAACAGAAAGATTGTAATGGGCGCTTACGGAATGGATTACTATTGGGTAAGCATCAACTCCGATATCATGCCGCTTAGATATGGAGATTTCAATTTCGGCAATTCCATACGTACCGATGCCGAAGCACAACTTTATCGGAACGAATGGATAGGAACGGCCAAGGAGAAACTCAACAGGGATATTGCCCTGGATTGTGACGGAATAGCAGCCGGACTCTACGAATACTGGGCCACATACAATCAGGTGCATACCGTATGTCCCGACGGACGTGAGATCAGAGACAAAATGCGCTTTATTCCTTTTCCCATTGTCATGCCTGAGATTTACCGCACTTCATTTTACGGCGGCCCCTTGAAACTGTTTGTCGGAATAAGCCTCGGCCGTTCCGCTTACAAGGGCACAGACATAATGCTGCGTGCAGCGCAGAAACTGAAGGAAAAATACCCGGACCGTCTGGAACTGAGAATAGCGCAAGGCGTCCCCTTTGAAGAATACAAGCGCATGATGGAGGGCAGCGATGCCATTCTGGACCAACTCTACAGTTACACGCCGTCCATGAATTCCCTGCTCGCCATGTCAAAAGGAATAATAGTCATAGGTGGCGGTGAGCCTGAGAACTATGAAATAATAAATGAGAAAGAACTGCGTCCAATCATCAATGTGGAGCCGAATGAGGAGAGTGTCTATCATGAACTGGAGCAACTCATTCTGCATCCTGAACGCATACCTGAACTGAAACGCCAGTCAGTGGAATACATTCGCAGACATCATGACTATCTGAAAGTTGCCGCGGAGTATCTGGATTTCTACTCAAAACTCTAGTTTAGGAGCGCGCTTCTTCTTGAACTTCCATCTGATATCCGAGCATAGGCGACGGAAATAACACCCGTAATCATACAGGAACTTCAATGACGGCAAGGAGAGCAAGAATGCAGCCGTAGCAATCTGCCATGGTAAAAGCAGATAATAGGCAACCGCCCATACAGGGAGGGCCAAAAGCGCCAGCGCCATACGGGTGCCGAACCTTGCGGTATTGTAAAAAGCGTCATCCTTGACAGTTCTGAGAACCAGCGTTATGGGAATCCACTTTATTGAACTTGCAATAGCGCAGAAACAGTAATAAGGCAATCCTATCAGAGCCAGCATGAACTTGGCGAACAGTTTCAATCCACTGCATTCATTGGCAATGGACCTTGCCGAGACGCCGTTCTGGATTCTCCACAGTCTGAGCGCATCAACCTTCTTGAACAGATTCTTTGCAGCATCGGGATCACTCTCCTTCAGATCAAGAGCCTTTTGAACCGTATATCTGTCAACAGCCTGGATTCCCAAAAGGCCATTGAGTTTCTTTCCCTCCTTTGATTCGATCTCTGCAAGTACCTTGTTGCGGTATTCAGGATTGTCCGCCTTGAGTTTTACATACTCCCAGATGGCATCATAATCCTCATCATCGGGTATGTACACAATCAACTCTGACAGTTTCTCTGTAAGGACCTCACGCATTTTCAGCATGGTCACAGGCTGAGGCTGGTCACTGTGTTCCTTTAAAAACTCCGTAATATTTAACGGCTTACCGAATTTTATAAGGACCGATGAACGGAATCTGAAATAATCACCATATTCAATTCCTATAGGCTGAATATATACAGGGGAACCGTCTTTAGTCTTTTCAATAGCTGATTCTGCAATGTGGAATATTCCCTTACTGAGTTTCAGAAGCGAATGCTTAGGCCTGTGGGTGGCCTCAGGATATATCACAAAAGGTACATGATCCAGCAACACACCAGTCGCCCTTTCAATTGATTCATTGTTGTGTTTTACGGCATCAATACCATCCCTTATCCTGTAGATAGGCATAACCTTGAGGAAGGTTAGAATCTTAACGACAGATTGTTTCTTGAATATATCGGCCCTTGCCACGAACACCTTGGGCTGCTTTGTCGCTGACAGCAGCACCATCGGATCCATCAAAGCGTTAGTATGATTTGCAGCCCATATACAACAACCGTCATTAGGTATGTTTTCTATGCCTTCAACCTGATATTTACGGTAAGAACTTTTTACGGACCAGTCAACAAATATTTTCAGAAAAGAATATAACTTACTTTTATCCTGAATATTCTTGCTCATTTCTTCTTTATGAATTTTGAAAGGTTCAAGGTGTCAAAGCCCGATGCCCTGAACAGGGTTCCAAGCAACAGGCCCGATACGATATGCCAAACACCCCACCATGCTGTAACAAACACCATTCCGCCCTTTGCAATCTCAGGTGGAAATATTCCGGTATTGAACAACAAAATCAATCCCAACCCTGAGTTTTGGATACCCACCTCAATAGTCACGGCACGACGGTCCTTGACCGGCACGCCGCCTATCGTGGCAGCGGAATAACCCAAAATTAAACTTACAAGGTTGTGGACCAGAACTATTATGAAAACAATCCCGATATACTCTTTAAAAAGGATCATGTTCTGTGACACCATCATCGCGGTCACGCCAATAAAGACTGCAATTGAAAGATATCTGAATATCTCCTTTAGTTTAGCCGATGCATTAGGTGCGAACTTTACCGTTGCAAGACCAAAAAGAACGGGAATACCTATTATACCGATAACCGTAATGGCTATCTGCAGCGGCGGGACCTGTAACGTACGCAGCACATCACCTGCTGAGGAGTCCATATATTTTGCATAAAGCCCACCCCATACCGCATAGTTTATCGGCGTAAAAATCGGGGCGCCCAGTGTCGTGATGGAACTCATCAGCACTGACAGTTCAGTATTTCCCTTGGCTACCGAAGTGACAAAGTTCGATACCGCGCCGCCCGGACATGATGCAACAAGAATCAGTCCCATTGCCACCATCGGCGAAATAAGGTTATGGAACAGAACGCAAAGCAGAAAAGTCACGAACGGCAAGAACAGCCACTGGCAGGCCAATCCTATGAAAAGCGCACGCGGACGGTTGAAAACGCCACGAAAGAACTGCGGCTTGAGGCCAAGCGCAACGCCATACATAACAAAAGCCATGAAAAGCAACAGCAGGCCGTTTCCTGTGCGGTCAAGATTAATGGTAAGAGTATCCAGCTGTTGCAGACTGCTATACATATTTTCTATCCTGATTCTCAGGCGTCACGGCTTTTCCGCAAACGCACGGCAAACTTAACAAATATCCTCCAAACGACCAAAATCAGAAACAAAAAGAGGTATTAATTGATTCATAGTGAAAAAACAAATCATAATACGTATCTTCGTGCAAGGAAAAGCAGCTTATTGACGATGAAAATTCTCCTGATAGTAGTAGGCAAGACTGACCAGAAGTGGCTGATTGACGGTATCAGCCAGTACACCGAACGCCTGACTCACTTTGCCCAGTTTGAGATGATGGTAATACCTGACATCAGGAACAACAAGAACATGGATCAGAACACCCAGAAGGTACGTGAGGGTGAACAGATTCTGAATCTGCTGCAATCGTCCGATGACGTCTGGCTGCTTGATGACAAAGGCCGTGAAATGACTTCGCCTGAAATGGCACGGTGGCTCGAGAAACGCATGGCTCAGTCAACCAAACGACTTGTGTTCATAATAGGTGGCCCATACGGCTTCTCGCCCGATGTCTATGACCGCGTACCAGGCCGCCTCTCACTCTCTCGCATGACATTCTCACACCAGATGGTGCGCCTCATATTCGTGGAGCAACTCTATAGGGCATTCTCCATTTTAAACAACCTGCCCTACCATCACGAATAGTACCGTTCAAAAGAGCATCTCGTAAGTGTTGAATACTACGGTGCGGCCGCCAAAGCCCTCTTTCTGAAAGATCAGGCCTTCATTCAGATGGTTGCCGCCGTACAGCGTAGAACCGCCGAAATCAAAATATTTACGTTGTGAATATGTTTCTCCAAGCAGATTCCAGAAAAGCATATCAAGTGCGCCGCAGTTCTTTCCTTCAGCAGACGCAGCAATATACTGTGTACGCGCCACAGTGCCTGTATCATAAATAACGGTTCCTGCAAGCACCTTATCGGCATCTTTCACCAGATATAGTTTAATATTGTCCGGGAAACGGCTCTGAAGCAGTCGCATCTCATCCAATGTATGTACAGGCTTTGAATCAAACTTATCATGCAGAAGGCTGCCAAGAATATTCCAGAATGTTTCAAGATCAGACTCAAAATTGCCCTCCACGACCTGCAGGCCCCTTTTCTTTGCCTTTGAGATACCATATTTACGGGAATCTCTGAACGGTATTCTGTTTGCCATATCCACTACCGATGCCACCTCGGTCTTGCGGACCGTTGCACCGTTACGGAACAGGGCATACATATCCTCCTCGGCCGGGAGTGAGCAATATATATATGGTATAGGAGCATAAATCCATCTGTTTACACCCAGAGTATTCTTCATATATTCAATGGCACAACTGAATACTTCAAGAGCATCTTCGGCAGTAAAACTGGCACTTGTAACAAGGCCGCCGTATGTCAATCCTCCATGGGACTGAACCGTCTGTTCATCTTTACGCAGGTTTGCAGGCAAAAGAGCAATAAGCACACCTTTTTTATAGAACATAAGCGAACAATCAGTAAAACGGTCGCTATGATAATCCATATATCCCCTGTCAAGTAGGAATGTACCGTTCTTTGAACTTTTTACAAACCTGTTCCATATCTCCCTGTCAGCCGGTTCATACGCAACGGCTGTCACGCGGTTGCTGCTGTATTCGGGATGATCTATCACATAATCTTCCATGCGGAAAGGATGCGATGTAAAAACCATCACAGATGTGCCGGGAGCAAAATCTCTCAATTCACACCAGATGCCCGGCGGAAGCAGTATTCCCTTTGATGCCGAATCCATCAGTATATCCGCCTTATCAGTTCCGTCATCAATAAGCAACATGAAACTGCCGGTAACAGGGACCAGGACCTGCGATGCCTCCAAATGCGAATGTCCGCCTCTTGTCTTGTCCTTGGGAATATTGTACATCCAGAACATACGCTCAATGTGAAACGGGATATGATTTACGCTCTCGGCAAACGATAGCGCTCCCCTGTCATCTTCAATCCTGGGGAAATCAATTATTCTGCAGCCACGCGGCAACTTAACGGTAGTGTCTTTTGACATTGCTCAAATAGAGAATACAATCTTTTCTTTTGTAAAGATAACGATTTTTACTCGGCTTTGTTGTTTTTTGAAAAAATATCGCTCCAAAACTTGCAAGACTCAAATCTGCGCATTACCTTTGTGCCCGCTTAAGGATTCCGGACAACGGTTCCCAGGGAAGTTTGGGTGAGTGGCTGAAACCAGCAGTTTGCTAAACTGCCGTACGGGTAACCGTACCGGGGGTTCGAATCCCCCAGCTTCCGCCACCTTAAGCGGATATAATAACCGAATGGCGCTTTCATCTAACGGTTAGGATACAAGATTCTCAATCTTGGCATACGGGTTCGATTCCCGTAGGCGCTACACGACAAGAAGACCTCAACGAGGTCTTTTTTTTGTCGTGTAGCGCCTACGGGAATCGAACCCGGTGCCCTGAAGGGCACTATGGCCGCAAGCGGCCTCGGGTCCCCTCCTTTTAGTTTGCATACGCAAACGCGCTCCCTATGGTCGCTTGGCGGCCTACCCGGCCGCTCTCGTTCGCATACTCACTTCGCCCCAATACGATTGAACCTGCGTAGAAAAAACATTTTTCCTTGTAAAAAGCCAGGCTGCCAGTCGGCAAGATTGATTTGTGGATACTGATTTGGGGTTATAGTTAAATCAGATATTTGTTGCGCAGTTTTTCCTGGTCCTGGGCGGTAAAGCCTAGGGCCTCCTCCAGATAGTGTGAAAGGCTGCCGTACTGCGAATCAATCAGGTCCAGAGTGCTCTCAAAGTTCTCCTTACTCACGCCCACCATGGTGCGGATAAAAGCAATCTCCTTCAAACCACCACCCATTTGGGTGACCTTTCGGGACAGGGTTTCCACCTGAGACGCATAAAAGACATTTGAAAGGTCAAAGTCTTCAACAATGGTCTCACGGCTGGCTCCAAGTGCACCCAGAATAAAGGCGACACCTAACCCGCAACGGTCTTTTCCCTGGGAGCAGTGCAAGAGGACGCCACCCTCGGCATCCAATACGCCCTGGAGAAAAGCACCGTAACGCTGCCGGGACGTGGTATCCGACACTATGGCCGGGTAGAGCCTGTGGCCCATTTCCTGCGCCTGGGGATTAAATGCGTACTCGGCCAGACGTTCCATAAAACGGGCTACTTGTATCCGTGTGGTGTCGGCACGGCCGGCGCTAAAGCCGTCAACAAAATGCTGCGGCAAGGTGGACAGATGAGTATTGCGCACGCCGTCAATGACCCGGTCCGGTGCCCCTGCCACCTCGGTATCAAAGCGAAAATCAAAGACATCCGTAAGCTGGAAACGGTCTTTGAGAATCGCCACATCCTTATCAGATGCCCTATTAAGATTGCCGCAGCGAACCAGTTGGCCGGTGCGGATACGCCGACCATCCTGCATCACCAGACCGCCCAGCTCGCGGGCATTCTCTATTCCGTCAAAAGTTATGGTGCGGTCTTTCATTATGATCCAAGAATTCGTCTTACCAGACCAAAAACTCCATCCATATTGGCACCAACGCCGTTGTTCAGTTTACCTATGGCAAATAGCATCTTGAGGGCAAAGTAACGGTACAGCACCTGTTGCTTGCGCCCAAGCTCTGCCGGATCAGTGGTTCCGTAGTAGGCCGGGGCAAAAATGTCCCAATGCTTTTTGAGCATATCGGGCGTGAGGTGAAATATATTGTCGGCACGCTGCTCGCTCATATGCTCCGATATGTAGAAAATCATGCAAAGGTCCCATTCCGGGCAGCCGTAGGAGAAATCTCCCACGTCAATCCACAGATTGCGATGCCCATCGGTGATAATATTGCCTATGTGCAGGTCTCCGTGCAGGCAGGTGGTGGCATCTGGGAGAGTTTCCAGCGTTCGCAGGGACATTTCCCGGACATCATCCGGCAGTCCGTTAAAGCGCGCTATCTCCTTTCTCACCAGCTCTTTCATGGACGGAAGACGTGCAGTATCGGCCTCCTTGGCGTGAATTTCCCTGGCCAGTTTGGCAAAAAGCACAGACAGGGGTTCCAACTGCTCCGGTTCCTGGGATATGATTCGGGTGAATGAACGCTTGTTAGGGATAAGTTCATACTCAGCCCCGAACCGCGTGCCGTCAGTTATGAGCCGGATGGGCCTGGGCGTAGGAATGCACATGTCATAGACCACCCTGTTCACTTTGAATTCACGCTCGGCAGTATCTGCGGCCACCCCGGGCATAAAGAGTTTGGCCAGGGCTTTCCCGTCCTTGTGGTTGTATGTGAGGGCTGTTCCACCCTCTCCGGTCTGGATATACTCATCCAGATTGATGCGTTCGTAGTTTTCCATCTTTTACTTAAATTCTGATTACTGCACCTTGGTCACCTGGAAGGTGATGGCCATCACCCATTGAATAGTCCTGTTCATATCATTATGATTGATGTGTCTTTGAAACGTAAAATTGCAAAAAAAATGCAATTCATTCTTACATATTTCCTATTTCTTGCGGATAAAAAAGACGTAGATAAGCAGTACTACATTCATCATCAGCGAATAGAGAATGGCAGGAATGGCCATCTCGGCACTGTTGAAGATGAACGGGCTGGTTGCTATGGCTATGGCCTGGGCGGCATTCTGCATACCGACCTCAATCACCACTGTCCGACGCTGCTCGGAACTGTTCTTTACCAGACGTGACAGAAGTGAAGAACAGGTTATCGCAACCAGAATAAGCGCCGTAACGCAGGCTCCGATGACACCTATATTGTCAATAATAGTCTTGTGGTGCTGAATATAAAAAACGGTAATAAGCACCATAAGCAAAGGGAATGCAAGTTTGGAAAGGGCCTTATCTGTCTTGCCAGCCGCATTCGGCCACAGGTAATGCATGCCTATTCCAAGCAGCACAGGTACAAGCATCAGCAGCAGATTCTGCTTGATGAGATTACCCACCGGCAGTGTAATGCCCACGCTCTCTCCTATCATCTGTGTAGCCCAACTCATTATCACCGGAATGGTAAACAGCGTAATGATGCTGCTCAATGCAGTAAGAATCACAGATAGTGCAACGTCACCGCCCGCAAGTTTGGAAAACACGTTTGATGAACTGCCGCCGGGACAGCAGGCAATCAGAATAAGACCGATAAAGAACACGGGACCCAACCCGAACAGTTTCGCCAGCCCCAGTGCAATCAACGGCAAAAGGACCAGTTGTCCGAACATAGCTACGACAATAGGCCACGGGTGACGGAAAACTTTGTCTTGTCCTAAAAAAAGTTGACTCGTAAAAACGAGTTAACAATGAAGAGCAATCGTACAGTTAGAAAGGATCAGTATTACAAAAAGGTTATTGATCTTTACACGAAAGAGCATCTGTCCATGTGGCAAATCGCAAAGATTATTCCAATAGACAGGTCAACAATCTGGAGATGGATTTCTACCTTTGCAGCGTATGATCAAGAATCATGTGTTATGGAGGACAAAGAAATCGAAACACCTGATCCCGTAGTCCAGCCGGAAGATGATGAGCCGATGCCCGATGATGTGGAATCACTGCAGGCAGAGCTCAAACGCTTGCGTCGTGAACTCACCAAGGCCGAGATCAAGGCTGAAGCCTATGATGAGATGATCAACGTGGCCGAATCCCAGTTCAACATCAAGATACGAAAAAAAGCTGGCGCCAAACAGTAATTAACCTGCGCGCAAAGGATCCCAAACGCTATGAGGTCCAATACCTATGCGCACTGTTTGGCGTTACCAAGCAGGCTTATTACAAGCATGATGAGTCCAGAGATATGGCTTGCGCCATACGTGAGTCATTGGCATTGGATTATATCATGTCTATACGCGAAAAAGACCCCGGCATCGGCGGGAAGAAGATATGGTATATGTACCGCTGTGAGTTCTATGGGAACGATCCCATAGGACGTGACTGGTTCTTGGATTTAATGGAGCGGTGTAACCTGAGAGTCCGCCGTAAGATGCGCAAGCCGCGTACGACCGATTCCAGGCACGGGCTTCCCACATATCCCAACATCATAAAGGACCTCATACCCACCAGACCGAACCAACTGTGGGTAAGCGACATCACCTACATCACGATGTGGAAGAGCGCCTATTATTACAAATTCTGTTATCTCTCGCTTATAATGGATGCATTTACGAAAGAGATAGTCGGTTGGGACGTAGGTCCCACACTGGGACTGGAATATCCCTCAAACGCCCTCAGAATGGCTCTGGGACGTCTCAACGGAGAGAAAGCCACAGACCTCATACACCACTCCGACAGGGGCTGTCAATATGCAAGCTCGGAGTATGTGAATCTCCTCAA
>JAFZKA010000117.1 GCA_017551925.1 Bacteroidaceae bacterium
GCTACGGCGTAATCCTCACCGTAACTCACGTTGGGGAATCCAATCTGCCGTACCACAGGTGTGTAGAATGCGCGCGGGGCCCCCAGGCCGTTTATGCGAAGGGCGTTGTTGGGGCCGTTCTCATCGGTCCATTCTTTATGGTCAATTATGCCGGGCGGCAGGGTTTCAAGATTGAAATTACACATTCGGTAACTGCCTATCACCATGGCGTAACCTCCTTTACGGAACTTATTGATTACTTTCTGCAGGGTGTCAGGCCCGCTGTAAAGGTCGTCACTGTCCAATTGTACTGCGTACCGGCCGCAACGGGAATCATTGATGGCCAGGTTCCAGCATCCGCCTATACCCAGGTCTGTACGCTCCGGTATGATATGGACCAGCCTTGAATCAGCAGCGGCCAGTTCAGAGAGAATCTGCGTGGTGCCGTCAGTTGAGTGGTTGTCAACCACAATGACATTGAAAGTGCTGTCCAATTGTTGGCTGAGGGCCGATTTTACAGCGTCGGCTATAGTACGGGCACGGTTCCTGACAGGGATGATTACCGATGCCTCGACCGGGAACTCACCGTCATATGATTCAACTTTCCTGCCGAATCCGGGTTTCAGATAGCCGCCTATATGCTTAAGGTGCTCCGTGCAGATTTTTTCCATCTCAATCTGTATGGAGCGGTTGCTCGGATTCACATAGTCAAACTGTTTCTGTCCTGACGTGCGCAGGTCAGTCTCAGTTATGGTGTAAAGCGGCTGCGGTACACGTACAATGGGCAAAACGCTTTGAATGGCCAGTCTCATCTGGTAGAATCCGCCGCACTCTGATTCATACAGGTCTGTACGCGCCAGATATGCGTCAATGCCGGCACGGGTGACCAGAACTATGGCGCCAAAGTCAAAATCATCACGCAGGCTGCCGCTCTGTATGTCAATGAGAGGGGCGGGGATTATGGAATCCTGGCCGGTCATCTTGATGTAATCAGAATAAACCATTCCTGCTCCGTTGGTCTTGGCGGCATCAAGCATTCGCGTCAGGGATTCATCGGTCAGGTTAACTTCTCTGCCACTGATGTTGAACAGCAGGTATCCTGCACTTGTTGAACTCAATATCTCCTTAACTGTTGCAGTTGAAGAGACGTATTTGGGTAAATCTATCGTTTCAATCATAACAAAGCCGAAGATACTGAAAAAAATAATAACTATCTTTGCAGATTATAGTGAATATTGCAGTATGAGTAAGAAAAATCTGGTGGGATTGACATTGGCAGAACTTCAGCAGGTGGCTGTTGAGGTGGGGATGCCCATGTTCGCGGCCAAGCAGATGGCTGACTGGCTGTATGTAAAACAGGTCAGTTCCATAGATCAGATGACCAATATCTCGCTCAAACTGCGTGAACGCCTGGCGGAGAACTATGAGATAGGGCTTTCTGCTCCGCAACATAAGGCGGCGTCGGATGACGGAACGGTCAAGTATCTGTTTCCCGTTCAGGACGGCCATTTTGTTGAGGCCGTATATATTCCTGATGATGACCGTGCCACACTGTGCATATCCAGCCAGGTGGGCTGCAAGATGGGTTGCGTGTTCTGCATGACCGGCCGTCAGCACTATACCGCCAGTCTTACTGCGGGTGAGATACTGAATCAGATACTCTCTCTGCCTGAAAAGCAGAACCTTACCAATGTAGTCTTTATGGGCATGGGCGAGCCGCTTGATAACCTTAAGAACGTGCTTGCCGTGCAGGAGATAATGACTGCTCCGTGGGGATTCGGGTGGAGTCCCAAAAGGATAACCATTTCAACCGTGGGACTGCGCCGTGAACTCAAGCAACTTATTGAGGGTTGCGAATGCCACATTGCGGTCAGTCTGCATGCGCCCACACCTGAAAAGCGTAAAGAACTGATTCCGGCAGAGAAAGCGTTCTCAATGACAGAGATGCTTGAAGTGCTTCGCCGTTATGATTTCAGCCATCAGCGCCGTCTCTCATTTGAATACACCATGTTTGACGGTGTCAATGACTCTGCCGATGATGCCCGCCAGTTGGTCAAAGCCCTGAACGGACTCAGTTGCAGGGTGAACCTGATA
>JAFZKA010000118.1 GCA_017551925.1 Bacteroidaceae bacterium
ATTCCTGACTATGCATTGACGGCTGTTCTTGCTTTACGGGCAGCAGGCATTCCTGCCGTTCTTGATGAGACGCCGGTGGGCTCCCGCTATACCGCAGCATCAAAGTGGTTTGTAATCAAGTCCGACAGGGGAGAGGAACTGACATCGGAGTGGGATGTTTCTACAATGATAGGCGGCGGTTTCTTTCCTTATGAACGCGGTCCTAAAGTGTTCCGTAACACTTATGCAATTGACAAGAGGCGTTTGGAGTATAGTCAGAAGGCTGTATTTACATATCCTTTTGACCTGTGTAAAAAGGATATTACAGAGCGGTATTTTCTGGTGAGCAATCTTGAACTGCCTATAGAACGTGCCATAAGAAAGCAACTAAAAGACAGGTATGTATATATAGCCTCTGCAGTGCGCAGTGAGGAACAGCCTTGGAGTATTGTTGATTTTGGTTCTCTAGAGCATGGCAAGGCTGTTTTCAGAAATATGGGACGTGAGGTTCTCTATATTGCAATGGGGTATGACGGAAACAGTCTGATACCCATTACCAACCCTTTTATTCTGCACAAGGACGGAAATGTGGAATATGTGGATTCTGATACCTTAACTTCAACTTTATTGGATAAATGGAAAAACAATACACTATGAAAAATCTTATGACAATGCTACTTGCCGTATTACTTACGGCGGGTTGTACAAAAGACAGCATGTATGTTCATTTTGCTTTGAGATCAGCGGGCGGCAACAGACAGGAACTTAAGTCCGTACTCAGGCATTACCGTAAAGTTGATCGTGATCCTGAAAAACTGTCAGCGGCAAAATATCTCATAGCAAACATGTCCGCACATTATTCATATCGGGATACTGCCGCTGTAAATGAATATTACAGGACAGCATTAAAGATTCTGGGTACAGGTTCAGGCCCTGATTGGCAACGTGATACGCTCAGATCAATAGGTGACAGGCGATATGCCGGCCTGACACAGGACATAATCCCTGATGTTGAAGTGATTTCAGCTGATTTCCTTAAATACAGCATTGACCGTGCTTTCAGCGATTGGCGTACGCGGCCATGGGCAGAACATCTTTCTTTTGACGAAATCCGTGACTGGATACTGCCTTATAAGGTCAGAGAACTGCAAAGTCTTGATGGCTGGCGGGATACTCTTTCAAGATGTTTTGGTGACAGTATTGCAACGGTTCCGTCAGGGGATATGCAACGAAACAGCATTTATGGTGCAATTGAAATTGTGAGGAATGAGATACATAATAAACAGTCTGATATGGGGTTGCGTGTAATATGGGAAGACCGTGGAAGCATTCCCATGCTAAGCGCATCAACAATGGCCCGTATGACATATGGTAGTTGTATGGATTACGTCACTATGGGTACTGCCGTTTTCCGCAGCCTTGGATTGCCGGCGGCAGTTGATTATGTTCCGGTGTGGGGAAGGAACAATGACGGACACAGTTGGTATGTTTTCCTGTCTGATCGCGGTAAAGAGGAACCTACAATCAATTCTCTCATAATGCCGGCGGGAATGCAGTTCTATCCTTATGAACGCATTCCAAAAGTATGGCGTAAAAGTTATACCATAAACCGTGACTGTGTCAAATACCGGAACACAGCAAAATATGTCTATCCGTTTGAACTATGTGAACATGATGTGACTGATCATTACAATCTGACGTCAGATCTGGAGATAGACATTCATGGAAATGAAAAACTTAAGGATAAGTATGTATATATCGCCATGGCTGTAAACGCAGGCGGACCACAATGGAAGGTCCTTGATTTCGGAATGATAAAAAAGGGAAAGGCCTGTTTCAGGAATGTGGGCCGTAATGTACTCTATGTGGTTCTTGGTTACAACGGAACCGGTCTGGTCCCGGTAAGCAATCCGTTTATCCTGCACAAGAACGGCCTGGTGGAATATGTAGGCTGTGCAGAAAACGGGCAGTATGGCGTATCAAAAAAGATTGAAACGGATATCAGACGCAAATACTTGGAATCATATAATGTTGTTGATATGCGCCGTCGTATTGTAGGGGGGATGGTTCAATGTTCAGACAATGCTGATTTCAGAGGTGCTAAGACATTATATACTATAGAGAATACGGATATCCCTGCCAGAATTGAATTGTCGGCATCGAATCCGGCCAGATACTGGCGCTATTTCAGTCCTGACGGATCCTGGGGCAGCATATCCGAGTTGTCTTTTTATGATGAGAACGGCAACAGGCTTGCAGGCAGGGGAATAGCGAATCCTGAAGCCGGTTATGATGCCATTGAACGCGCTTTTGACGGAAATCTGCTCTCTAATTTTGAAATCAATCAGCCAAACGGCAATTGGGTGGGGATGGATATGGGTAAGCCGGTGACCGTTAAGGGATTCAGTGTGTCACCCCGCAGTGATGACAATGATGTTTGTCCCGGCAATGAGTATGAACTGTTCTGTTTTAACGGAACAGACTGGATATCACTTGGCTATAGGTTGGCAGAGAGTAATGCTTTGCATTATGACAACATTCCGCTCAACACGTTGCTGTGGCTGCGCAACTATACTAGAGGCAACAATGAGCGCCCGTTTATAGTCAGAGAAAATGGAGATATTGAATGGTGGTAAGCATAATAATTCAAATTTTATTATCTTTGCGGAAAACCTGATTATTAATTAAACTTTGTTTGCATAACCTGTTATGAAAAAGTCTTTTTCTGGATTTGCGGTTTTGCTGACTATTCTGGCACATTCTGTTTGCGGGGCGCAAGTTATCGGGCCGCGTACCCTTACCATGCAGGATGTAGTCCGGCTGGCTCAAGAGAACTCTATCTCAGCAATGAGTAACCGTAATACTTTTGCGGCATCGTACTGGAGTTTTCGCTCATATAAGGCAGAACTGCTTCCTTCACTTAACCTTAGTGCCAAACTGGCAAATTTCAACCGTTCGCTTGTACAGTTGCAGGATTATCAGACAGGAGCGCTGAGTTATCGTGCCAGTTACCACATGACTAACGATGCTACTCTGTACTTTAGTCAGAATATACCCTGGACCGGCGGTACTGTAACACTTTCCACAAATCTGCAACGTCTGGACCAGTATAGTCCTGCCCGTCTGACAACATACTATGCACAGCCGGTCTATCTGACCTATGCACAGTCAATATGGGGCTTTAACCGATTCAAGTGGGACAAGAAGACTGAGCCCAAGGAATATGAAGCGGCTAAGCGGGAATATATTGAGAACATGGAGCAGGTAAACCTGAACGCAGTTTCATATTTTTGGAATTATGTAAGTGCCAAGGAGAGTTTTGATCGTGCTAACAAGAGTTTTGAGGACAGCAAGCGGCTGTTTGAAGCAGGTCAGACCCGTTTTGCCATGGGTACAATAACACGCGATGACCTGATGCAGATTGAAGTATCCATGCTTAATGATTCTCTTTCGCTCAGTTCCAGTAAGGTAACCCTAAGGAGTGCGCTCAACAGACTCTGTTCATTCATAGGTTACAAGGAGGATACAGAACTGAATCTTGTAATTGATTATGAGATACCTGATATTACTCTTGATTATAATGATGTCCTGGAGCGTGCTCTTGAAAATTCATCATTCAACCTGAATCAGGAGATAAGTTATATAAATACGGAACGCAGTATAGCCCAGGCCAAAGCCAATCGCGGCATTTCAGCAAGCATCAATGCCGTATTCGGCATGTCGGGGTCAGCAGACAAGTTCCATGACACTTTCGTGCAACTTAAGGATCAGGAGGTAGTGGGCGTATCGCTCAATATACCTATTCTTGACTGGGGTCAGGCACGGGGCCGTCTGCGTATGGCCGAGGCAAATGCACTGACAACCCGGAACAGTCTGGAACAGTCCATGATTGATTACAGGCAGAACCTGTTTACGCAGGTAATG
>JAFZKA010000119.1 GCA_017551925.1 Bacteroidaceae bacterium
AGCGTTAACCTGAGCATCATGAAGTTCCTTGCTTTTGAGCAGACCTTCAAGAACAGCCTTACCACACTGCCTATGGGTGGTGCCAAGGGTGGTTCAGACTTCAGCCCGCGCGGCAAGTCAGACGCTGAGGTAATGCGTTTCTGCCAGAGTTTCATCAACGAGCTTTATCGTCACATCGGTCCTGACACCGACGTACCTGCCGGTGATATAGGTGTAGGTGGCCGTGAGGTTGGTTTCATGTTCGGTCAGTACAAGAAACTCAAGAACGAGTGGACTGGTACTTATACCGGTAAGGGTCAGTGCTGGGGCGGTAGCCTCCTGCGTCCTGAGGCAACCGGTTACGGTGCCTGCTACTTTACACAGGATATGCTTGCTACACGCGGCAAGTCATTCAAGGGTCAGACTGTAGTTATCTCAGGTTCAGGTAACGTTGCCCAGTATGCTGCCGAGAAGGCTATGCGTCTGGGTGCCAAGGTTGTTACTTTCTCAGATTCAAACGGTTACATCTACGATCCCGAGGGCATGACCGAGGAGAAGATCGCTTATGTAAAGAACCTGAAGAACGTTATCCGTGGCCGTATCAAGGAGTATGTAAAGCAGTATCCTAACGCCAAGTACTTTGAGGGCGAGCGTCCTTGGGGCGTTAAGTGCGACATCGCTATGCCTTGCGCTACTCAGAACGAGATTGAGCTTAAGGATGCTGAGAAGCTGGTTGCCAACGGTTGCTACTGCGTAACTGAGGGTGCCAACATGCCTACCACTCCCGATGCAATCGCTCTGTTCCAGAAGAACAAGATGCTGTACTCACCCGGTAAGGCTTCAAACGCCGGTGGTGTATCAACATCAGGTCTTGAGATGTCACAGAACTCAATGCGTCTTAAATGGACTGCCGAGGAGGTTGACGAGAAACTGCATCGTATCATGTCAGACATCCACGCTGCCTGCGTTAAGTATGGCACCGAGGAGGATGGCTACATCAACTACGTGAAGGGCGCTAACATCGCCGGCTTCATCAAGGTTGCAAATGCAATGTGCGAGCAGGGTCTTGTATAATACCTTATAAATAGTTAATTTTGGGCTGGCTTAGCAATATTGGGCCAGCCCAAATTTTTTTACAGGATGGAAGAGAAGGAGAGACATCATGCTGAACTGATGGCCAAGAGAATCCGCCGGATACTCCTGGTGTGCAACAATTATGACAGCTACACCCTTGAGGAGGACGGCCATATCGAGGTTCAGATAGCGCAGGACTACGCCGAACTGAATCTGAGCAATCCGCCTGATATCTTAAGAGTGGAGACCACCGTTGAGGCTCTTGAGGTGGCCCGTCGCGGTGAAAGGTTTGACCTGGTCATAACCATGTACAACGTAGGTGAGATTGATGTCTTTGATTTCTCCAAGCAGATGAAGGAGATATCGCCCGATACCCCCATCGTGCTGCTGGCCACATTCTCACGTGAGATTTACCGCCGCATCCAGGATCGTGACAAATCGGCAATAGACTGGTTCTTCTGCTGGAACAACTCAACAGACCTGATGATAGCCATCATCAAACTGCTCGAGGACCGAATGAATGCGGATCATGACATCCAGGAGGAGGGTGTTCGCGCCATATTGCTCATAGAGGATTCTGTGCGTTACTATTCCACCTATCTGCCCGTGCTCTACAAACTGGTGCTCCAGCAGAACAGCGCCGCCATACGTGACACCCTGAATGAGAAACAGCAGACCCAGCGCAAGCGTTCCCGCCCAAAGATACTCATGGCAACCTGCTATGATGAGGCCGTTGAACTTTACGAGCGTTACAAGCAGAACATACTGGGTGTGATATCGGACATAGGTTTTGTAATCCATAAGGATGATGCCCCTGAAACTGAGAAACTTGATGCCGGCATAGATCTGTGCAACCATATCCATAAGGATAACCCCACCATGCCCATACTCATGCAGTCATCGCAGGAGAGTATGCGTGAGGTGGCAGAACAGTTGGGGGTAGGCTTTGTGGTCAAGACCTCCAAGACACTTACCCATGACCTTTCAGAGTATATAGGCCGTGAGTTCGGATTCGGTGATTTTGTGGTAACAGACCCTGTGAGCGGTGAGGAACTGTTCCGTGCTAATGACCTGTACGGATTTGAAAAGATAATCAAGAATATATCAGACAGCGATTTCCGCCGTCTGTCAGACAAGAACTATATCTCCCGATGGCTGTTTGCACGCGGTCTTTTTGCACTGGGCAAACAGTTGCGTCCGCTCACCATTCGTGATGAGTCAGACCTGCCTGAGATAAGGCGCATCAACCTCAAGATTATACATGACTTCCGCATAAACCAGGGAGTAGGCGTTGTGGCCAAGTTTGATCCTGCCACATACAACGATACCATCCGTTTTGCGCGTCTGGGTAACGGCTCGCTGGGCGGTAAGGCGCGTGGCCTGGCATTCCTCAACCACATACTGGTCAAGTATGATATGTATGACAAGTTTGAGGATGTGCGAATAACCGTACCCCGTACCCTTGTCATTACAACAGAGTATTTTGACCGTTTCATCATAGACAACGGCTTGCAGTATGTCATCAATTCTGATATCTCTGATTCAGAGATTCTGGCGGAATTCGTGGCATCAACCCTGCCGCGTGAACTGACAGACGCTCTCAAGGTGTTCATACACAATATCCGCAAGCCGCTTGCGGTACGCTCGTCATCAAAACTTGAAGACTCATACTATCAGCCCTTTGCCGGGGTCTATTCCACATATATGATTCCGCATACCGATAATGAGGACCAGGAGTTGCGTCTGCTCTCCAAGGCCATCAAGAGCGTGTATGCATCGGTCTTCTATGCCTCTTCACGTAGTTACATTGCTGCTACGGCCAATGTGATATCTGAGGAAAAGATGGGTATCATTCTGCAGGAGATATGCGGCAGCGAGGATCAAGGCTACTATTTCCCCACACTGTCAGGTGTGGCACGTTCCATGAACTTCTACCCCATAGGGCATGAGAAGGCCGAGGACGGTATTGTGAAGGTGGCGTTCGGACTGGGCAAGGCAGTGGTTGACGGTGATCTGGTGCTGCGTTTCTCACCCAAGTACCCCAAGCACGTGCTTCAGACATCAACAGTGGAGCAGGTTATGACAGAGACTCAGAAGTCTATGTTCGCGCTCAACCTCAAGCCTGAGAAATTCACCACCTCAATAGATGATTCAGTAAACCTGGAGCGCATTCCCATTGCTGATTGTGAGAAGTTCCGCAATCTTAAGCATGTGGTATCAACCTTTGATCTGGAGAACCAGCGTATGGTTGACTCGGCATATCCGCAAGGCCCCCGTTTCATAACCTTTGCCCAGATGCTCAAGTATAAGACCTTCCCGCTGGCGGAGATTGTTGATGAACTGCTTGATATGGCCCGTCGTGAGATGAAATGCGGTGTAGAGTTGGAGTTTGCCGCCGATATAGACCGTGGCGGTGATCCGAATAAACTTCCCAAGTTCAACGTGTTGCAGATACGCCCTATTTCTGTTGACAGCCGTAATGCCAATGTAAATTGGGATGAGATAGATACCAACGGCGCACTCATACTCTCAGAAAGCGCCCTTGGAGTAGGCTGGATAAAGGGCGTGAGTGATGTCATCTACCTTAAAAGAGATACATTTGATACCGCCAAGACTCCCGCTATAGCCCGTGAAATAGCAGCCCTTAACAACCGCATGCGTGCAGAGGGACGCAACTATATGCTCATAGGCTACGGACGCTGGGGCTCCAGCATATCATCGCTGGGTGTACCCGTGCAGTGGGGTGATATATCAGAGGCAAAGGTCATTGTGGAGTGCAGTCTGGAGGATTTCCGTGTGGACCCCAGCCAGGGCACCCATTTCTTCCAGAACCTGACATCATTCAATGCGGGTTATATAAATGTGGATCCGTATTCAAAAACCGCTGATGTGTTTGACTACGATATGCTGGAGAGCATGCCGGCTATTGAGGAATCTGAGTTTATACGCCGTGTAAGGTTTGACCACGAACTTGAAATATGCATTGACGGCCGTAACAGCCGTGCTATGGTGAAGAATTAATGCAGCGATATAAGTATTGACAACAGTAAATTCAATAAGTATGAAAAAGAAATTGATGACGCTTGCAGCCGTCGTTTGCTGCTGGGTGACAACAACAGTGTTTACCGCCTGCGGTGATGATAACCTCACCTCGACCTCACCCGTGGCTGGTCCCTACCAGTATTATGTGGAGTTCGACATGACAAGTTCCTATGGTTATAATAATGCCGAAGTATCAACACTGAGGAATGCCTTGAATAAGGCTGTAGGTTTGAATGGCCAAATCTACGAGAAGACTTACTTCAGTAATCAGGACTCACAGATGAAGGCTGCTTGTGAGAGTGTTCTGGCACAATATCCAAACATACAGAGTCTTCTTTTGAGCTTTAATCTGTATGGTAATGATGGCGTTGCCGGTCGGGCATTGGTCGTTGCAAACCTGAAGGCTGGAAAGAGCCTCAAGACACCCTACGCTAGGATGTTGGTTGACACAGATTATGATATCAAGGCAATGAAGGTTGTCGTAGATTCTCTGTATTCATTGAAAACAGCTTCAGATAGCGCTAAGGTTGAAAGACTGCGAAGAAAAACCAACGACTTCAGAACAAAGGTATTGTTGGATATAAAGGCTCCAATCAAGGATGCCATTGATGAATGGCAGGTTGATGAGGGCCTTGACGGGTATGATCAGACTTTCTTCAGCCAGATTGCAGATGCAGTCCAGGAACCGGATTCGCTGCTCTACGACTTTTCCATTCTCGTTACCAAAGTAAGACTTCCTGAAGTAGAAAGGTCAGAGGTCTGGGAAAAGAATTACAAGGCCTACTACAACAAGTAACATAACGACTTAAAAAATCGAATAAAGATATAGTTTTCAAAACAAAATGGTTACGTTCGCGATAGCTTTGATAGTCCTGGTTTTGGGCTATGTGTTCTACGGAAAATTCATTGAGCGTCTGTTTGGTGCCGATCCTAACCGTGAGGTACCGTCCAAGAGTATGGCCGATGGCGTGGATTACATTGCAATGCCCACCTGGAAGGCTTACATGATCCAGTTCCTGAACATAGCAGGACTGGGGCCTATATTCGGAGCCATCATGGGCGCCAAGTTCGGTACGGCATCATATCTGTGGATTGTTTTCGGAACCATATTTGCCGGAAGCGTCCATGACTATCTGTCAGGAATGCTCTCTCTCCGTAACGGAGGTGAAAGCCTGCCGCAACTGGTGGGCCGATATCTGGGCACTACTGTTCAGAAGGTATTTATGGTATTCTCCATGATTCTGCTGGTGCTGGTGGGAGCCGTATTCGTATCCCAGCCGGCCGATATCCTGGTTCGCCTTACCGGTGAGTCCATGAGCATCAACGCCTGGATAGGCATAATCTTTGTCTATTATCTGCTTGCTACACTGTTCCCTATAGACAAGATCATAGGCAGGCTTTATCCCATATTCGGTGCCGCTCTGCTATTTATGGCTATCGGAATCATGGTTGCTCTTTTTGTGAACCACCCGCCGCTTCCTGAGATGTGGAACGGATTCGGTGTCAAGTATGACAAGAATCCCATATTCCCCATGATGTTCATATCAATTGCCTGTGGTGCAATAAGCGGATTCCACGCTACACAGTCACCGCTTATGGCCCGTTGTATTACCGATGAGGGCAAGGGCAGGCTGGTGTTCTACGGCGCAATGGTATCAGAGGGCATTGTGGCTCTTATCTGGGCTGCTGCCGCAACAGCATACTTTGGTGAGCATGGAACAGACAGCACAGCCGCACAGATTGTGCTTGATATCTCCAAGACCTGGCTGGGTAAGGTTGGCGGCCTTCTGGCAGTGATTGGTGTTGTTGCAGCACCTATCTCATCGGGCGATACAGCCCTGCGTTCAGCCCGTCTGATTGTGGCAGATTTCCTCAAGAAGAAACAGAAGACCATAGGCAGTCGTCTGGCTATCAGTATTCCATTGTTCATAATAACTTTCTTTGCGCTGTTCTACAGCCTGCGTGACAAGGAGGGCTTCAACGTGATATGGCGTTACTTTGCATGGTCCAACCAGACCCTTTCAGTGTTTACGCTGTGGGCTATTACCGTCTATCTTCAGATCAAAGGCAAGAACATACTGGTAACTCTTATTCCGGCAGTCTTTATGAGTTTTGTTACCGTGTCATACATTATGATTGCACCGGAGGGCCTGCATCTGACTCCGTGGATAGGCTACACCGTTGCCGCCATAATCACACTTGTCTTCCTGACCATATTCGAGCGCTACCGCCGTCACCTCAAGAAAAGCAAAGTCAAGATAGAAGAATGATGAAACCATAAGGCTTATTGTTATGAATCTCAATTCTAATAATTCCAAGATGCGTTGCAGGTTTTTCTTGTATGTCGTCATCTTTTTCTGCCCGTCAGCAATCATGGCCCAGCATATTACAGAACAACAGGCAAAGGATCGCGCATTGATTTATATTAATAGTCAGAATATTTATATAAATGGTCAGAATACAAGTATGGCAGCTCCGATCCGAGGCGATGGCATGAGGCTTGAATCCGCAAATGTTGAAGCCGATAAGGTTTATGCTTTCAATATTGAGGGTGGCGGTTTTGTAATAGCCTCGGCCGACAGTCGTACTTTGCCGGTACTGGGATACAGTACCTCCGGCAGAATAGATTGGGATCGTATGCCTGTCAATATGCGTGAATGGCTAAAACAGTATGATGAGGCTGTCGCTTCATTGGGTAGTAGCACAGGTTTTGTTGATGGCAATGCAATTGATGCAAACCCTTCGGCTTTGTCCGGTACCCGTTCCGATAGGTCTCCTGTACAGCCTCTCATCAAAACTCATTGGAATCAGGATGAACCATATTATGATCAATGTCCACTTTACGCCGGTGGTTTAACTGAGCAACTTGGCAATCGTTGCGTTACAGGATGTGTTTCTACGTCATTAGCTCAGTTGATTAACTATTACCGTTGGCCAGATACTATTCCTGACGGATTGCCTGCTTATATAGTAGATGAACCTTACATGATTGGTACTGGTATTCTGTGGCAAGTTGATTCCCTCCCTCCTGTAGTCTTTAAGTGGGATGATATGTTGGATGACTATATGTTTAATGATACGTTGACAGATGAGAAAATTCAGCTGGGAACAGAGGAACAACGTCAAGCAGTTGCCACTCTTATGCGTTATTGCGGTCAGTCCATTTATGCTTCATACAATCCGACCATGACCTCAGCTTTTTGCACCGATTTATTCTTTGGACTGAAGTATATTTGGGGCTATAAAGCTGCAACTTTAATAAACAGTCGTTCACAGTATAGTATTGATGAATGGGAAACAATTATCTATGGAGAATTGGCTGCCGGACGTCCAATTTTATATCAAGGACAATCTTTGGATAATAGCGGACATTCGTTTATATGCGATGGTTATGATGGAAATGGCTTTTTTCATATAAACTGGGGTTGGGGAGGTCAGGATGACGGTTATTTCTCACTTTCCGTCCTTAATCCATATGAAAGTAAAGAAGTGAATGAAGGAAGTAGCGAGATGGGCTTTAATTATGATCAGATGGTTATCATTAATACAGATCCCAAAATGCCTGTACAATCCTTTTCTCATGATTTATATGGTAAGGTTCATCAAACCTTTAACATGACAGTTTCAAATGGTAACACTATTACCCTCAATTATGCACTTGACGATTCCATCGTTCGTATTGCAGACATAGGTCTTGGCGTGATTGATGATGGCGGGCAGTTGGTTCCGCAATATCTTTTGTATGATTGTGAGTTATTACTGCAACCCTTGAAAGTTTATTTCTTTATAGACAGTATGCAGGTTGGGCCTGGAACAGAAATGAAACTGTATCCGATGTATCGTTTCTGTGAACCGGAATCTCAGTGGCAGATTATGCAGCCCGAAACTTGGTTCGCATATGTGGGACGTACCGCCCAGGGGGATTTTTACATTGACGTTCAATCTGATTCCATTAGTTTGGAACTTGTTGAAGGTAAGGTAATCAAGGGGACAAACCGCATTTTTGAGAACCAGGATATATTAGTTTCTGTCAAGATTCTGACCGGTAAGGATTATCAAGATTTTCTCTGTCTCCAACCAATATATTATGGAATGGTCAAGGAGGCTGATGTGACTCCAGAGACACCGTTTGTTTTTGGTAATGCTGTACAAAACGTTGCCTATTTGCGCTCAGGCCAGATGGATAGTGTTACGTTTATTTTTAACCCAGAAATGGGTGGCCTTGTAAAGTTTGAAATGGTTGACGGTATAGGACGCTATTATGGATCGTTTTTTCTGGAATTTGATGGTTCAAAGATTGCAAATTATGAAAAATACGTAGATAACAACAGTTCATATTCCTTTGAAGGTGACAATCTTTACTTCAATGTGGAGTTATGTGACAAGGTAGGAGTTGAGATCCCTGAAGATTTGGTACCTGTTGACAGTATCGCAATGAGGGTAAGATATTTTAGGGATGGTAAAAAAATTGAAAGTGTAATATTAAGGGATGAGATTAGAGAGTATCTTATGGCTTTGCCTGAAAAAGGAGGTGGAGGAGACTATAAATTTACTTACCGAATGCCAATTGATGTGAGCGTTAATGGTACCTATATATTTGATTGTTATTATGGCGAATGTATAGATAATTCATTTGAGAGCGCTTTTTCCAGGTGTTATAAGACATTTGAGTATGACAGCACAGGTATAGGGGTTATAGACTTGAGTCCGGAGGCAGATATCTATTATGATCTGCTGGGGCATCCCCTTAACGGAGTCCCTGACCAGCGTGGCATTTATGTCAATGGAAACAGGATAATCTTAATAAAGTAACTATATTGTTGCTTAATACAAAATTGCAAACTCCACTTTGCAATTTGTAGGATTTTTGTATTACCTTTGCAGTCCGCGTACACGAGTGCGCGGACGCGCGCTTTATAAATGGAACAGTTTTTTAGGACACATGATTATCTGGTGGAGCACCTTGAGGCATCCGTAAGACGTGATCTTATGGATGAGATTGACTGGTCTAGCCGGATGATCGGTATCAAGGGTACACGCGGAGTGGGTAAGACCACATTTCTGCTCCAGTATGCCAAGGAAAAGTTCGGCCGTGACCGTTCCTGCCTCTACATCAATATGAACAATCTGTATTTTCAGGGGCACGGGATTGCTGAGTTTGCGGGCGAGTTCCATAAGTTGGGCGGTAAGGTGCTGCTCATAGACCAGGTGTTCAAGCATCCGGACTGGAGCAAGGAGTTGCGTAAGTGTTATGACCTTTATCCCGGGCTTAAGATTATCTTTACGGGATCATCGGTAATGCGCCTAAAGGAGGAGAATCCTGAACTGAATGGCATAGTAAGTTCATATAATCTGCGCGGTTTCTCATTCCGTGAGTTCCTGAATCTTAAGGCAGGTACTAATTTCAATGCGCACCGCATGGATGACATCCTTAAGAACCATACGGCAATAGCACGTGAGATACTGAGCCAGGTCAATCCGCTCCAGTATTTCCAGGATTACGTTCATCATGGTTTCTATCCGTTCTTCCTGCAGCAGAGAAACTTTTCTGAGAACCTGCTCAAGACCATGAACATGATGATGGAGGTTGATATCCTGCTCATCAAGCAGATAGACCTCAAGTATCTGGCCAAGATCAAGAAACTGTTCTACCTGATGGCTGTGTCAGGGACATCGGCGCCGAATGTAAGCCAACTGGCTGCAGAGACTGAGACCTCACGCGCTACGGTCATGAACTATATCAAGTATCTGGCCGATGCCCGACTCATAAACATGGTGTATGCCAAAGGCGACAGTTTCCCCAAGAAACCGTGCCGTGTGCTGATGCACAACTCAAACCTTATCTACACCATCTATCCGCCGCGTCAGGACCGCCAGGATGTGATTGACACATTCTTTGTGAACTCCATGTGGAAGGATCATGTGGTGCATAAGGGTGCCAAGGGCTGGTCATTCCTTGTGGATGGTCAGGTGAACTTCAAGGTGGCTACACAGGAGGGTAAGACACGCGTTCAGCCCGATTCTTTCTACGCCGTTGACGGCATGGAGATAGGGCATGACAATGTCATTCCGCTCTGGATGTTCGGAATGCTTTATTAAGACAACGATTTTATACACACTTATAAATTATGGCAAAGAAATTTATCACTTGTGATGGTAATGAGGCTGCGGCTCACGTGAGCTATATGTTCTCAGAGGTAGCCGCTATCTACCCCATCACCCCGTCATCACCTATGGCGGAGCACGTTGACGAGTGGGCTGCCCGTGGTCGCAAGAACCTCTGGGGCCAGACCGTCTCAGTTCAGGAAATGCAGTCAGAGGCCGGTGCAGCCGGTGCTGTTCACGGTTCACTGCAGGCCGGTGCCCTTACAACTACATTTACAGCATCACAGGGTCTGCTGCTGATGATTCCTAACATGTACAAGATTGCAGGTGAACTGATACCTTGCGTATTTGACGTATCTGCTCGTACACTTGCATCACACGCTCTTTGCATATTCGGTGACCACCAGGATGTTATGGCTTGCCGCCAGACAGGCTTTGCAATGCTTTGCGAGGGTTCTGTTCAGGAGGTTATGGACCTGAC
>JAFZKA010000120.1 GCA_017551925.1 Bacteroidaceae bacterium
CTCTGTGGGCATCTCACCAATCTTTTCACGATGGAACTCGGCGTCCCATACCAGCCAGCTGCGTCCTCCGAAATCAAGCACGACCTGAGCCATGCAGTCATCCATGGGCAGGGCGTAGCCGTAGCGCTCAATGCCACGCTTATCACCTAATGCCTTGCGGATACACTCACCAAGCACAATTCCGGTATCCTCAATTGTGTGGTGTTCATCAACATTAAGGTCACCTTTTACCTTGATGGTCAGGTCCATACCTCCGTGACGACCAATCTGCTCAAGCATGTGGTCAAAGAATCCAAGGCCGGTGCTGATGTCGCATTTGCCCGTTCCGTCTATGTTGAGTTCAACCAGTATGTCAGTCTCTTTTGTGGCGCGGTGGGCCGATGCACGGCGCTCGCCTGCAAAGATGAACTCAGCTACTTTCCACCAGTTACGGCTTGCAAATGCGCAAACTGACTGTAAATCAGCTGGTAGGGTATCGGCACTGTCCTGAAGCAGAACGGCGCGGCAGCCCAGATTGCGGGCAAGTTCAACATCGGTGGCGCGGTCACCAATCACGTAACTGCTAGCCAGGTCATACTCATCGGTCATATACTTACCGAACATTCCTATGCCGGGCTTGCGGGTGGGTGCGTTATCCTCAGGGAAGTGCGGGTCAATCAGGATGTCATCGAAAGAGACGCCTTCACCCTTCAGAGTGTTGAGAATAAAGTTATGAGTGGGGTAGAAGTCCTTTTCGGGGTATGATGGGGTGCCCAGGCCGTCCTGGTTGCTGGCCATTACGAACTCAAAGTCTGTGTGCTCTCTTAAAAACGACAGGCTCTTGAATACTCCGGGTACGAACTCCAGCTTGTCAAAGCTGTCAAGCTGCTCGTCGGACGGCTCAACTACTATTGTTCCGTCACGGTCTATGAATAGGACTCTCTTGCTCATATCTGCGAAGTTACTTAAAAGATTTGAGAGCTTCTAATAATGCGTTGTTTTCGGGGGCGGTACCGATAGTAACACGAAGGCTGTTACCGCACAGAGCTATCTTGCTGCGGTTGCGTACAATGATGCCCTGATCGACCAGATAGTTGTAAGTTGCGTGGGCGTCCTTTACGCGGACCAGGAAGAAGTTTGCATCGGACGGATATACGCGAACGGTGCAATCCAATGACTCAAATTCCTTCATCAGGCGGGTGCGCTCCCTAAGTATGGAATTGACCCAACCCTGAACGCGGTCATACTGCATAACTTCCTCCATAGCGCGCTTCTGAGTGAGCTGGTTGATGTTATACGGATATTTGACTTTGTTCATTATCTGGATTATCTCAGGCTGTGCGAACGCCATTCCCAAGCGGATTCCGGCCATGCCCCATGCCTTGGAGAAGGTCTGCAGAACAATCAGGTTGGGGCGTGACTCCAACTGCTCAAGGTATGAGGGCACGCCTGCAAAGTCAATGTAGGCCTCATCTACAATCACGATTCCGTCAAATGTATCGAGCACTCTATCAATAACTTTGCGGTCAATGTTGTTGCCGCTGGGGTTGTTGGGCGAGCAGAAGAAAATCAGCTTGGTGTTGCTGTCAACTGCGGCCATCAGTTTGTCATAGCTGGGCTGGAAGTTGTCATCCATGAGCACGCGGCGGTACTCCACGTCGTTTATATCGGCACAGACACCGTACATTCCGTAGGTGGGTTCGATGGCAACCGCGTTGTCCGTGCCCGGACGGCAGAATATGCGGAACATCAGGTCGATGGCCTCGTCGCTGCCGTTGCCCAGGAAGATGCTTTCGGCCGGTACTCCTTTTATTGCTGATATGCGTGTCTTGAGTTCACGCTGCAGCGGGTCAGGGTAGCGGTTGTACGGGGTGTTGTACGGATTCTCGTTGGCATCCAGAAACACCTTTGCATCCTTTCCCTGATACTCATCACGGGCCGATGTATATGGGCTCAGGCTCCAGATATTGGGTCTTACCAATGACACAAAAGGATCAGATCCCTGTGTCATCTTTTCACCAGTGTTTGCTAATAACACAGGGATCTGATCCCTTTGTGTCATCAGTCGCAGGGTTACTGCATTCTTGTGTGCATCCAGGCTTTCGCCGGCTGCCATTGTCTCAATTACCGGACCCAGTGAATTGAGGCCCTCTTGTGTAAGCTGCTGGAAGGTTATCTTGCGCATGAAGCTGTCAATGTTTACACCTGAATATGCCTTTGCATAACCGCTGGTAGGCAGGGTGTGGTTGGTGCCCGATGCATAATCGCCCGCACTCTCAGGTGACCATGGGCCGATGAATACACTACCTGCGTTGATTACACGCTCGGCAAGTTCATTGGCGTTCTGAGTCTGAATAATAAGGTGCTCAGGTGCATACTCATTGGTTATCTCCATTATCTCATCATCGTTCTTAAGCAGTATCATGCGGCTGTTCTGCAGTGATGACTGGGCAATCTCGTTGCGGGGCAGCAGGGCTACCTGACGGTCAACCTCGGCCTGTACCTTATCGATGAACTCGGCCGATGTGGTGAGCAGGATTACCTGGCTGTCACGTCCGTGCTCGGCCTGTGAGAGCAGGTCGGCGGCTACGAAGGCGGGGTTGGCCTGGGCATCGGCTATAACCTCAACCTCTGACGGGCCGGCGGGCATGTCGATGGCCACATCCTTGAGTGATACTATCTGCTTGGCGGCGGTAACGTAGGGGTTGCCGGGGCCGAATATCTTGGATACCTTGGGTACGCTCTCGGTGCCGTATGCCATTGCTGCGATGGCCTGTGAGCCGCCCAGTTTGAAGAATCGGTTAACACCGGCTACCTGTGCGGAGTAGAGTATGGCGGGGTTGACACGGCCGTCGCGTCCCGGAGGGGTGCAGAGAACAATCTCTGAGCAGCCTGCGGTGCGGGCGGGGATGGCGAGCATGAGCACGGTTGAGAAGAGTGGGGCTGTGCCTCCGGGGATGTAGAGCCCCACTTTGGTGATAGGCACGGCCTTCTGCCAGCATGTTACGCCCGGGGTGGTCACAACTTTGGAGAGTGACGGTAGCTGTGACTCGTGGAACTTGCGTATGTTCACGGCGGCGCGGTCTATGGCACTGCGCAGTTCTGCAGGAACAAGTGCAGCGGCTTCATCAAGCTCTGCCTGACTTACAGCAAGAGATTGCAACTCAACCTTGTCAAACTGGAGCTCGAACTTGCGTAAAGCGGCATCGCCTCCGGTGCGTACATTATCAAGCACAGCCTGAACACGCTCGTACAGTCCCTCCACACTCAGCGCGGGTCGGGACAGAAGCTCCTTCCATTCGGACTTTTCAGGATAATTTACTATCTTCATAGTATCATCTTTTCAATGGGGAGAACCAGGATACCCTCGGCGCCGGCGGCCTTGAGCTTGCCGATGATTTCCCAGAAACGTTTCTCGTCAAGTACTGTGTGAACGGAGCTCCAGCCCTTTGTTGCCAGCGGCATTACTGTGGGGCTCTTGATGCCTGGGAGTTCGGCCAAAACTTCATTCATGCGGTCATCGGGCACGTTCATCATGATGTATTTTTTACCCTGAGCCGCTTTTACCGCATCAAAGCGGAACAGCAGCTCCTCAAGGATGGCTTTCTTCTCGGCGTTGATCTTGGGGTTACCTATCAGAAGTGCCTCGGACTGCATTACGACCTCAACTTCACGCAGGTTGTTGCTGACCAGTGTAGAACCGGAACTTACTATGTCGAATATGGCATCGGCCAAACCTATGCCCGGTGCAATCTCTACTGAACCGGTAATGACGTGTGTCTCGGCCTTGATTCCATTCTTTTTGAGGAAAGACTTGAGGATTCCGGGGTAGGAGGTTGCGATCTTCTTGCCGTTGAACCACTCGAGGCCGGGATACTCCACAGCTTTTGGGATGGCCAGCGACAGACGGCAACGGCTAAAACCAAGACGCTTGATGACATCGGCCTTCTCGGCACGCTCAACAAACTCGTTTTCACCTACAATACCTACATCGGCTACACCGCCTGCAACTGACTGGGGTATGTCATCATCACGCAGGAACAGGACCTCTACCGGAAAGTTTCCTGCCTGAACTAAAAGCGTGCGTTTGGATACTCCCAAACTGATGCCTGACTCCTGAAGCAGCGCCATTGTCTCATCATAAAGACGCCCTTTTGACTGTATTGCAATCCTCAACATAGTATAATATTTTTTAATTCTTACAACAAAAAAGGCTCACCGTAAATCGGCAAGCCTTACGTATAAATATACACCAATCATAGCCTGTCGATTATAATCTGCAGGTATGGTGATGGTGATATGTTACAATCAATAGTCTCATTCCAACTGCAAAGGTAGAACTCTTTTTTTGTATATGCAAGTTATATTGCAGTTTTTCGTGGCTTTGATATTCGGCTTACTTCGGAGCCTGCCGGTATGGACGTATTTTGCCACCTTATAAAAAAGGTGTAATTTTGCCGCGGAAATCCGCAATTCCGTTCTTTGATGGAAGAAACGAAATACAACGGGCCGGAAATGAATTTGAAGAAGCTATTTGTTCTGCTTCTTACGGCGGCCCTTATATTGGTGCTTTTCCTTACTCGGACCAGATGTGAGGATCCGCTTCCCGAGACTGAAGTCCGGGAACCGAAACCGGAAGAATATCTCTATATTTCTCCTTTCGATTCGCTTTTCCGGCTCTATGCTGACAGCGTCTGTGACTGGAAAATGCTTGCTGCAATAGCATACGTAGAGTCCAAATTCGACACATCGGCACACTCCTCGCAGGGGGCGATGGGTCTTATGCAGATAATGCCATCTACTTATAGTCACATGCTTGCGCGGTTAGGTGAGACTGATACTATGGCTCAGAGTACGGAGTTGGATGTAAGAGTAGCCGTACGCTATCTGGACGAAATGGACAGAATGTTCGGATTCATCAATAAGGAGGAGCGGATTAACTACATACTGGGTAGTTACAACGGTGGCACGAGTCATATTTTTGATGCTATGCGTTTAGCTCGGAAGAATGGAATCAACCGGTACAGGTGGAGCAATATAGAACCGATACTCGCCTCATTGACTGATTCCGTAGTATATTCGGACAGTGTATGCCTATTCGGCTACTTTGATGCAACCGAAACGCTTCAGTATGTCAAGCGTGTCAGACGTAAATATAATGAATACAAAACTCTGGATCTGATTTTCAGAGCATCGGAAAAACTTGTCGAGAATAACAATGAGATACATTATAACGATTGACCAGAGGACTTCCTCTTCGAAAGCACTTCTGTTTGATGAAAAACTGAATCTTGTAGGCCACAGCGTAGTCCCATACAGGGTGTTACACCCCAAAGAGGATTGGGCGGAGGCCGATGCGGAAGATATCTATGAGACGACCGTTGAGGCTGTGAGGAGGCTCGAACTGCCCAAAGGTGACGATGTCACTTTCTCCATCTCGATGGTCAACCAACGCGAGACATTCGTGATTTGGGACAAGAATACAGGGAAACCGGTCTATAAAGCTGTTTTGTGGCAATGTCGTAGAGGCGCCCGTTTCTGTCAGGAGCTGATAGAAAAAGGTTACGAGGCTACTATCCGTGAACGTACCGGTCTTATACCGGATACCTATTTTTCCGCCAGTGGAGTCAAATGGGTACTCGATAATGTGGAGAGTGTCCGCGAAAGGGCGGAGAATGGCAACCTGCTTTTCGGAACTATTGATACGTGGCTTATATGGAAACTCACCCAAGGTAAGGTTCATGCTACTGACTATTCCAATGCTTCCCGCACTCTACTGTTCAATATCAAGGAGTTGGAGTGGGATACCGATATACTTAAATTGTTCACTGTTCCTGCATGCATGATGCCTGATGTCAAGCCTTCCGATTCAGTATTCGGCATGACTGACATTGAAGGAATACTTCCCGCTCCGGTGCAGATTGCAGGAGTGCTGGGCAATTCACATGGTGCTTTGGTGGGACAACTCTGTTTTGAGGCAGGAATGGGAAAGACCACTTATGGAACCGGTTCTTCGGTCATGTTCAATATAGGCGAGGAGCCGGTTGTGGCTCCGAACGGTATGGTCTGTTCGGTGGGATATTCCATGTTTGACCGTACTTGCTATGTCCTTGAAGGTCATGTCCATTCGTCGGGAGCAGTACTTGACTGGATTATGGATAACCTGCATCTGGTCAGTTCGAACGATGACATGCAGTCATTGGCGGAGAGTGTTCCTAACAATGGTGGAGTTTATTTCGTGCCTGCTTTCTCGGGTCTCGGTTCACCCTGGTGGGTTCCTGATGCCAAAGCAATGATTACCGGTCTTACCATGTCTGTGAACAGGGCTCATGTTATAAGAGCAGCCTTGGAATCAATAGCTTATCAGGTTGCCGATGTGGTTGAGCTTGCAACACGTGATCTGAACACTCCCTTGCGGGAATTGAGCATTGACGGTGAATCTGCCAAGAATGATTTCCTGATGCAGTTCCAGTCCGATATTCTGGGTTTCCCTGTCAAGAGGCTTGGATTGGAAGAAGCTTCGGGACTGGGTTCGGCAATACTTAACTGTTGTGCATGCGGCATATTTACATCAGTGGAGCAGATCAAAGAGGTTCGCAAAATCAGTGAAATCTGCATGCCTGGAATGAGAGAGGATGAGCGCATGCGCAACCGTCAGGGTTGGCTGCAGGCCGTGCACGCTGTGATGCTCACCGCCAAACACTGATATCTGCTTTTTTTGCGAGGTGTTATTTAAGGAAAGCGCGGGCGATTTCGCGCTTATCTTCGTTGTCTTTTATACTCTGCCGTTTATCATATTCGTGTTTACCGCGGGCAAGAGCTATGACCAGTTTGGCCAAGCCGTTGTCGCCTATGAACAGACGGGTGGGTACGATGGTGAATCCGGGTGCCTTGCTGTCGTTCTCAAGTTTGTGCAGTTCCTTGGAAGTGAGCAGCAGTTTTCGGTCCCGTTTGGCAGAATGATTGTTGTATGATCCGTAGAAGTATTCCGCAATATGCATGTTCTTGACCCATAGTTCATGGTTGATAAAAGTGCACCATGTGTCGGAAAGACTTGCCTTGGACTGGCGTATTGATTTTATTTCCGTACCCGTAAGTACAATTCCTGCAGTATAGGTGTCAATAAGCTCATATTCAAATGAGGCTTTCTTGTTCCTGATGTTTACGGACTGACTTTTGCGTGATGCCATAAGGCCTCCTTTTCTCTAAAAATCAAACGGAATCTGCACTGTCTGCGAAAGACCTGGTACCGGCTGAAGGTATATTGGATTTGCTATGTTCTTGCTGTTCTTGGCTCTGAGAGTGTCAGGAGTGACCACCCTGACATAAATGTTGTCTTTCTCCTGCATGCGGAGTGAGGCAAGCATGAAGTCGCGGCGGGCTTGTTCGGCAGGATCGGAAACCTGATCTGCAAGTGAAGAGATATCGCAGTTGAGGACGGTCTGGATATAATCAGGGTTAAGGCTTACGTCATCACCGGGAATATAGGAATAGAGCCGCACAACCAAGGTATCGGATTCCACTCCTACGGGATAGAAAAAGAATTTTGGATTCGGTGCGTCATAAGGGGTGAAGAACACCGGACAGACATTTATGATGTGTCCTGCATTCCATATTGTCGGGTATGTGGTGTCGCCGAATATGCTTACAGAGAATTTATAGTAATAGTTGAGAGAGTCAACAGGTCTTTCGGACTCTAAGGACTGGACTTTCAGTTTTTCAACATTGAGCAGTTCAATAGTACTGTTGTCAATTGAGCCTTCTGCCATGAATTCCATTGTAGCCAGCACTCTGTCACCGGGGTTGACTCCGAACCGGGTAAGGTGTGAAGGATTGTTGAAGTTCTTGAGTACAATTGATTCCTGGAATTCACTAATCTTATCGGGGGTAATACCTGTTTTGTCTTGGTCAGAAAAGACTGTACCTATCCTGTACATTCTTTCAGTGATTGTCGATGGCTCTACAGGACCGCAACCTGAAAAAATCAGGCAGGATACAAACAATGCGGCAATAAAATAATTCTTCATAATCTTGGTGTTTTCGGACCTCATATTGCGGAGGTCAACAGTTCTGCCTGCAAATATAACCATTAATAATTTTCGAGAAACAATCTTTGCTGGATTCTAAATAATATATGGTGGAAAATACTAATTTTGCAGGCGATTGAAAAAACAACATAAATAATTCATATTCCATTTATGATTTACTCAAAAGAAGTTGAAAACATGTGCGTGGTCCAGAAAGGTCCCAAGCACGGTCCCGCTCCCATTCCGGAAGAGGGTAAGTGGATCAAGGCCAAGGATATCAAGGATATCTCAGGCTATACCCACGGTATTGGTTGGTGCGCTCCTCAGCAGGGTGCATGCAAATTGTCACTGAACATCAAGAACGGTATCATCGAGGAGGCTCTTGTTGAGACTATCGGTTGCTCCGGTATGACTCACTCAGCTGCTATGGCTGCTGAGATTCTTCAGGGCAAGACTCTGCTTGAGGCTCTTAACACTGACCTCGTTTGCGATGCCATCAACACCGCTATGCGTGAGCTCTTCCTGCAGATTGTTTACGGCCGTTCACAGAGCGCTTTCTCAGAGGGCGGTCTGATTATCGGCGCCGGTCTGGAAGACCTTGGTAAGGGTCTGCGCAGCCAGGTTGGTACCATGTACGGTACCAAGGCCAAGGGCGTTCGCTACCTTGAGATGGCCGAGGGTTATGTAAACCGCATAGCTCTTGATAAGGACGATCAGGTTTGCGGTTATGAGTTTATCAACTTCGGTAAGCTCATGGATGAGATTAAGAAGGGTACCGATGCCAATGAGGCTCTCAAGAAGGTTACTTCAACCTACGGACGCTTCAGCAAGGAGGCCGGTGCAGTTAAGTTTATTGACCCCCGTAAAGAATAAGGAGATACTACTATGATTAGAGAAGTGAAATTCGAATCACAGGATCGCCGCATGAAGCAGATCCTCGCTGCTCTCAAGGAGCATGGAATCTCCTCAATTGAAGAGGCTAACAAGATTTGTGACAGTTACGGTATTGATCCTTACAAGGCATGTGAGGAGACTCAGCCTATCTGCTTTGAGAACGCCAAGTGGGCTTACGTTGTAGGTTGCGCCATCGCTCTCAAGGAGGGTGAGAAGACTGGTGACAAGAGCGCTGTCAAGGCTGCCGAGAACATCGGTATAGGTCTTCAGAGCTTCTGCATCCCCGGTTCAGTTGCCGATGACCGTAAGGTAGGTCTTGGCCACGGTAACCTGGCTGCCCGTCTGCTCTCAGAGAAGACACAGTGCTTTGCATTCCTGGCCGGTCACGAGTCATTCGCTGCCGCCGAGGGTGCCATCAAGATTGCCGCTAAGGCCGATAAGGTTCGCAAGCAGCCCCTGCGCGTTATCCTGAACGGTCTGGGCAAGGATGCCGCACAGATCATCAGCCGTATCAACGGTTTCACATACGTTCAGACCAAGTTTGACTACTATACCGGTAAGCTCAAGGTTGTAAAGACCATTCCTTACAGCGACGGTCCTCGTGCCAAGGTTAAGTGCTATGGTGCCGACGATGTTCGTGAGGGCGTAGCCATCATGTGGAAGGAGGGTGTTGACGTATCTATCACAGGTAACTCAACCAACCCCACACGTTTCCAGCACCCCGTTGCAGGTACTTACAAGAAGGAGCGTGTTCTGGCCGGCAAGCCTTATTTCTCAGTTGCATCAGGTGGTGGTACAGGCCGTACCCTGCATCCCGATAACATGGCCGCTGGTCCCGCTTCATACGGTATGACCGACACCATGGGTCGTATGCACTCAGATGCTCAGTTTGCAGGTTCATCTTCAGTTCCCGCACACGTAGAGATGATGGGTTTCCTTGGCATCGGTAACAACCCGATGGTAGGTTGCTCAGTTGCTTGCGCTGTTGACGTTGCTCAGGCTCTCGCTACCAAGAAGTAAAAAAAGTACAATTGGGGACAGTCCCCATTTGTACTATTTTGCACAAATAGCCTCTGGATTATCTTCTGGAGGCTATTTATTTTTGTCCGCATTAGGGACGGTTCCTTCTGCGTCACTTTTGTGTACATGCCTACTATTTGCAGAAGCAGAACTATCAGTTTGGGGAGCATTCAGTGACTTGGCGTTAAGCGCAAGACCTTGAGAGGATCCCGTTAAAAACGGCACTGTTCGAGGAACGTTCGACCCCATAGGGGGCGATGAGGACGAGTTTGCCGTTTAGGGTCCGAAGAGGTCTTGCGTAGCCAAGGAGCGGCTGCTCCCCAAACTGATAGTTCTGCGTAGCTTCAAAAAGGGAAAATTGTATTACTTGAGGGAGAGGATGAGGTGGGTGGTGGTGCGGGGAGTGATACGGTAGCGGTTGTCGGGGCGGCGGCCCAGAAGCCAGATGATCTGCTGATTGTGGGTGACAACCAGCTGGTGCTCACGCTCGGTTTGGGAGACCTTGCAGTCTGTAAGGTAGTCGCTGAGCAGTTTGCGGCCTTTCATGCCGAAGGGAATGAAACTGTCGCCGTCTTGCCAGAGCCTGATTTCAATGGATCCTTGAATAAGGGCGGCATCAAATGTGGCAACTGACGTTTCCTTGGAGATTGGTGTTCCGGCAGGAGCGGTGGTTACGGTCAGAGTTCGGCCATCGGGCAAAGGGATGGTTGTGCCTGGTTCAATGTTTACGGTTATGGGAGTAAACGCTGTGCCGGTTATCGGTGATACCGTGAAAGAGTCACGATCCTTTGTTACCTGATGGGTGGCGGAGCAGAAACGGATTCCGGGTTGGGCGTCAAGTGATGCTGAAACTGATGTTATCTGTGCGTCATTGAAGCCTAGCGGTGAGAGAATCTCAAACAGAAGTCCTTGAACGGATGGTGTTTGCTTGAGTTCCTGAATGTTTATTGAAATGATTTGACCGTTCTTGCTTACCACAAGATTCATGGCCTGTTCAATTGCCTGGCTGTAGAAAGCGTAGGCCTGCTGCAGATGCAGGGCGGTGCTTTCTATGGAATTGTCAACGCTTGGATTGATGCGGCGTATAAGGGGCAGCAGTTCCAGACGAATCTTGTTGCGGGTATAATCGGTCTCCAGATTGGTGCTGTCTGTTACGTAGGACTGACCGTTTTCTTTGAGCCAATCCTCAATCTCCTGCCTTGAGACGCAAAGCAGTGGGCGAATGATATGTCCGTTCTTGGGTTTGATGCCGGTAAGGCCACGCAGGCCGGTGCCGCGTATCAGATTAAGCAGCAGTGTCTCAACGGAGTCATCGCGATGGTGAGCAATGCAGATGGCGCTTGCTCCGCGTTCCTGCATGATTCGTTCAAAGTCTGCGTATCGTAGTTCACGGGCAGCCATCTCAATGGAGATGTTCTTTTGTCTTGCAAATGAAACGGTGTCGTAACTGCATATAATGAGTTCTACGCCAAGGTTATGACACAACTCTGTCACAAACTGCCGGTCGCGGTCACTCTCGGCTCCGCGCAGATTGAAATTGCAGTGCACGGCTATGCATCGGTATCCGAGTGTAAGCAACACCTTGAGCAGTGCGGTACTGTCTGCTCCGCCGCTTACACCTGCAATGACCAGAGAATTGCTCTCCAGCAATCTGTTGTCATTGATGTACTGTTTAACCTTGTTTACAATGTCCATAACTGTTATACTTTGATGTTTTACCGCAAATCAGTCCAGAGGATAGAGATTGTAAAATAATTTGACGTAGAATTTAGCGCCTTGCTCAACATGGGCTCCAGATTCTATTATCTCAACATCAACGTTAGGATTATTTTTGTCATACAGATTGGCAATGACGCTCTCCATACATGCATATGGTACGTATGTGTCTGTTTTGGAATGACTCACAAGTATCGGGGTTTGAGGAGTCCAACCTGATGTAAGATCCAGTTTCTCCAGTTCTTTGAAAACAGCCTTACTGATGTCTGAATTTCTGTCAAGTAATTCTGTTGACAGGATTCCCTTGAGCGAGGAACATCCGGCCTGAATCAATATACTGTTGATGGCGCCTGTGTCATATTCCCTGGAGTCAAGGGCTCGCAATACACCGCTTTTAAGCAGTTTGTCTGTGAAACAGTCTGAATAACCGTAAGTCTGTCTGAATGACGGACTGCTGTTGATGATGCTTTTGACTGCGCACAAAATAGCGACAGGAAAATCAAGTTCCATGTCAGTGGCCTTAAGACAATGGTTGAAGTATGCTGTCTGGTCAAACGGACCGTTGCCGCTTATGGTTTTTTTGAGATGAACTGTCTCTTTCAATCCGGGATCAAGTTCAATCTGTCTGGCAACGCCCATTGAAACGGCACCCCCAAGAGAGTATCCGACATTATATGTGTGATAATCATCGGCAATATATGGCCCATAATCCTTAAGGAGCGTCATGGCGGCTTTAAAGCAGTCTATATTCTGATTTGCAAGCATGGGGGTGTTCAGGTAGGGCATATCCAGATTTCTGGACAGACCCAGGCCCTGGTAGTCAGCACCTATGTATATGGCGTTTCTTCGGGAACTGACGAGCATGACCGGTTCTACCTTTTGTGACGGACATTCATCCCAGCGTATGCAGAAAAAGTGGCTGTCAAGCCATATCTCAGAACAACTTTTGATTCCTAATGGCCAGCAGGCGGCACCCGATAGGGTAAGTGTATCAGAACCGTTTATGGAGTGATAAAGGAAAGAGTAGCGTACTATCGTTGTGATGTCCAAGGCTGTTATAGGTACATCTATTATTTCCTGAACCATTTTCTGACTGCTTATAGTATCGGTTTTGACTAACTGATACCACTCGCGTCTGGACGGCTTGACAGGAACCGGATTGTCAGAATCGTCATTGACGCAGCCCGATAACAGAAGGGTTGTGGCTAAGAATATGATCCGTATATATTTATTCATCTTTTATGTCCTGTTTTGTAGATTTGCCGGGTGTTATGCACGTTGTGCCAGATGGTGTAGAAACCGCCTGCAACTGATACAAGGGGATTCCAGAAAGTGTAACCCATCCAGATTCCGAATACGGTGTTCTTTTGGCCCAGCGCCTGACTGGCCTCAATACGTGAACCGCATCTCTTTCCGATAATGCGTCCTGTCCAGAACTGGAATATGCAGCATGTCATGGAAACGAGTGCTATGCCGACCAGTGTCCAGATTCCGACTCCGCTCTTTACAATGGCACGGGTGCTCATCATAACCGCTATGGTAAGCGCAACGCTCCAAAGATAGAATGAAAGGTTTATTTTTGATGCTATCCACTCGTGGAATCTGGGCATGAGCCAGCGTACGGCCCATGCGGTAAGGCAGGGCAGAATAAGCAGGGGGAATACTTTTGCCAGAATGCGGCTGAATGCGGCAATGAATGTTATGCCGGCCTGCGGGTATAGCAGCGGAACGGTCAGAGGCACTGCAATTGAAACGGTAAGGTTTATCAGTATGGTGTACATCACTACCTGTGCCATGTCACCTCCAAGTTTGCCTGTCACCACAGCGCATGCCGTGGCTGTGGGGCAGATCATGCAGAGCATGGCAGTCTCAAACAGAACCCTGTGGCGTATAACCCATGATGCTGCACCCGATGTGCCGTGCATGGCCCAAATTACCGTGAAACAGAGCACAAGAAACGTCAGGACCTGGATAAGCAGATTTTTCAGGTGCCATTTGGTGGGGTGTAGTTGGCGTGGCTCTATCCTGCTGAAACTGATGAATAGCATCAGAAACAGCAGTATAGGCTGAGTCTTGCGGCAGATTAACTCCAAAACAGGCCCGGCACTGTGAAGTGATGTCAATTGCATGTAAATGAGATATGCTCCGGCTCCCGAAACCATACCTATTACAAGCATCCAGTCTTTGAGAATTTTTATAAACCTGCCTTTCATATGAGTGCAAAGATAACACATTAAATAACGCGTTGAAGATACTTTTTATTTGGGATTTACGTTTTAACTTAGTACCCGCAAACAACGCAAGCCGATGAAACCGTTACGATTGCTATTTCTGATACTGGCTGCTCACGTCATCATTTCATGCCATGACGACTGGAGTTTCAGTACTGACGGCAGATATATGCTCGGTTTCTCGGCCGATACAGTCAAAATGGACACCGTGTTCACCGGTTCGGCATCGGCATCGGCATATTTTATGATTTATAATACCAATGACGCAGGGTTGCGGTTTGATGCCGTTCTGGGAGGCGGGGCTGCAAGTCCGTTCCGGGTTAATCTGGACGGTCAGGGCGGGGCGCAGATTACAGAACTTGAGATTCCGGCCGGTGACAGTCTGTTTTGTTTTGTTTCAGTCAATATTAAGGAGACTGATGCCGCTGAACCGTTTTATGCTTTTGATTCTGTGCGTTTCGTGTTGGAGAGCGGCAATGTGCAGTATGTCAGGCTGGCCGCCTATGGGCAGAATGCCGTGAGACTGAAAGGGAGGCGTATTGAGCATGATACAGTTCTGACAGCCCGTTTGCCGCATATCATATATGACAGTCTGTATGTGGCCGATGGCGCCACTCTGACTTTGTCTCCAGGTACAAAACTCTATTTCCATAGCGGAGCGGTGCTTGACGTGGCCGGACGTATTGTTGCGCAGGGCAGTGCTGACAGCCTGATTCTGATGCGTGGTGACAGGCTTGATGCAATGAATACCGTGCCTCCGGTGGCTTATGATCTGCTGTCGGAACAATGGGGAGGTATTCGCTTAAGAGGCGGCAGTTACGATAATGTATTCAGTTACTGTGATATTCATGGCGGCGAATGGGGTATAACGGCCGATGACGCATCGGCAGACCAGACAAAATTCAGTATGTATTCGTCAATAGTACATAATGTGAAAGGGAACTGCATTGAGGCTACCGGTTGCAGTATTGATGTGGCCAATTCGCAGATTACCAATGCTGGAGCGTCATGCCTGGATATTGCCGGCGGCAAGTCTGACTTTACGTTCTGCACTATTGCCGCTTTCTCACTCTGGAGTGTAGCAAATCAGGCTGTGCTGTTGTCTGACAGCCGTGAAAACAAGGCGGTACCGTTTGTTGGGGCATCGTTCCGTAACTGCATAATAACCGGCCGACATTCAACGGAATTCATTGTTGATGTGGCAGATTCGGTAAAAAGCAGCCTGCCTTACAGTGTGAGTAATTCTCTGCTGATGGTCAAGGATACTACTGATACCCGTTTCAGTGATGTGGTTTTTGACAGCAGCAACAAAAAGGTTTACGGCGCGCTGAATTTTGAGAACAGGACTTTAAATGGTTACAGTTCAGTCTTTAAACTGGACTCCCTTTCTTTGGCACGAGGCATTGCCGACGCTCTTTCAACAGTCTGGCCTGTGGATCTGGCCGGTGTCTCCAGACCTCCTGCCGGGGCCGATGCCGGGTGCTACCAATATTATACTTTAGAAAAACAACAATAATCTGATAATGAAACATTTATTCCTTTTCCTGACAGTTTGTATCTTATTTCCTTCAGTGTTATGTTCACAGCAGAGCATGACGGTTATGTTCTGCAATGCCGAGAATCTGTTTGATCCTGAGGATGATCCCCTTAAGGATGATGACGCTTATACCCCTGACGGCGATTACCGTTGGACCCGCTCCCGTTATTGGGACAAACTTGATGCAATTTCAAAGGTGATTGTTGCCGCCGATGAGGAACAGGCACCCGCACTTGTAGGCCTGTCAGAGGTTGAGAATGAGACTGCGCTGACTGATTTGACCTCAAGGGCGGCACTGCGTGAGGTGGGATACCGTTTTGTCATGACTGATTCACCGGACCGCAGAGGCATTGATGTGGCTCTGTTATACAGGCGAAACTTTTTCAAACTGATAGGTCAGGAGTCATTGCGGGTAAACCTGAAACCATACGGAGGTAGTGCTACACGTGATATTCTGCATGTGACAGGCATGTTGGAGAACCTTGATACGCTTGATATCTACGTATGTCACTGGCCAAGCCGCTACAACGGGACAGAGCAGTCAGAGCCCCTCAGAATGTGTGCGGCAAGGGTGGTGCGTGCATCGGTTGACAGCATATTCAGCGTGCGCCGCAAACCTTATGTAATAATCATGGGTGACCTGAATGAGGGGCCCGATGATCCGGCTGTGCGTGAAGGATTGAAGACGCATTCGTATGCATCGGGACGTAATCTTGAGGACCGTGAACTGGTTACGGTTATGGATCCGATGGATGACGGAAGTTACAAATATCAGGGTGTTTGGGATAAGTATGACCAGTTTATTGTGTCGGCATCACTGCTGAACGGGTTGGGATGCACTGAAATGACAGATGCTGACATTCTGCGTTTGCCGTTCCTGCTGTCTGATGATGATGCATATGGCGGTGTAAAACCTTTTCGGACTTATAACGGGCGGCGCTATCAGGGGGGATATTCAGACCATCTGCCGGTCAAAATACGTATCGGTTTCTGATTCTGTTTATATAGATTTAACCAATTGGGTGGATTCATATATCAATATATGCCCTATATTTGAAAACTTTTTGACAAGTACAATATTAACCAAATTAAAAAATAAGTATGAAGAGAATCAAATTCTTTGTGACAGCCGCCGTAGTCCTGGCTGTTATTCCCGCAATGGCACAGAAGTCTATTCCTCTGGTTTATGATCAGGAGTTTACCGGTGCCAAGTATCCTGCACCTGCATTTCCTACTGTAGATGAGGCAAAGAGCCTGGAGACTCTGCCCAATCCGTTTGAGTTTTCAAACAGCAAGAAGCAGGTAAAAAAGTTCAAAGACTGGGAGAAACGTCGTGCTGAGATTGTACGTGAACTTCAGCACTATGAGATAGGTGAGAAACCTATGGTTGACAAGAAGGATATTGAGGCCACTCTTGATGGCAATAAACTGACCGTTAAGGTTACACGTAACGGTGAGACTCTTGAAATCACTGCAACTATTAACTACCCCGAGGGTGACGGCCCGTTCCCATTGATGATTGGTGCTTCAAACAACGCTCTGCCGCGTCAGTTCTTCAGTGAGCGCAAGATTGCCCAGATGAACTTCAGCGAGCGTCAGGTAAACAGTTACTCACAGATGGCCGGCGGTTTTGGCGGTGGTGAGAAGAAAGACGGCCGTGGCACATACAATTTTGACCGTCTCTATCCCGAGTTGGTTGACAACGGTGCTTACTCAGAGTGGGCATGGGGTGTAAGCCGTCTGATTGACGGTCTTGAGATTGTAGGTGCTGCCAGCAAGATTGATATGAAGCACATTGGTATTACCGGTTGCTCTTATGCCGGCAAGATGGCTCTCTGGTCAGGTGCTATGGATGAGCGTATTGCTCTGACAATTGCTCAGGAGCCCGGTGGCGGTGGTGCTGCTGCATGGCGTGTATCACAGACCTTGGGTAAGGTTGAGAATCTGGGTGCTACTGATGAGCACTGGTTCATGAAGTCCATGTGGGACTGGAAGGAGGAGAATGTGTCAAAACTCCCTTATGACCACCACGAACTTTGCGCTTTGGTTTGCCCGCGCGCTCTGCTTGTATTGGGTAACACTGATTATGAGTGGTTGGCTGATGAGGCTGGTTACGTATCATGCGTTGCTGCACGTGAGGTCTGGAAGAAGTTCGGCATTGAGGACCGTATGGGATTCTCTATTGAGGGCAAGCATGGTCACTGCCAACTGCCGCAGAGCCAGTATCCTGAGGTTGAGGCATTTATTGACAGGTTCCTGCTGGGTAAGGATGTTGATACCAACAACGTTCTGCATGTGAACGATGTTCTCCAGGACAAGGAGGTTCAAAAATGGATCCCTTGGGCACAAGTCGATTTCAAATAACACATTAGGGTCGTATCCCTGTGTCATTCTTTTAGAGGATGCTGGCTGGCATCCTCTTTTTTTATCTTTTTTTTAATGGGGAAAAGGGACTATATCTGAAACAACTCAGTATGTTTTTTTGAGGTCTAAAAGAACGCGGCGGGAATCTGACAAGGTGGTGGCAATGAGGTAGCGGGGACCGCCATCGCGGAGTTTGAGTTTCTGCTGGAGCGCAGGGGCTGATTCCGGGAAATTTCTTACTGAGAGGTTGGCTTGGGTTTTGATCAGGGTTGAGAGAGACCTTTTATCAAATGGGATTATGCTTTGAAGTATGAATGTGCGGCCGGGAAAAGACTCCGGCTTTTCTTTGCTCCAGAAGAGGTGGGTATCGGGGTGGAGCAGGGCGGTGCCGGTCCCAGCGGCTATGGTGCGGAACAGGGCGCTTTTCATGTGGGGGGCGCTGGGTTCGCTGATGTATGTGCCGGGGTGCAATTGGTCCGGGGCAGCAATGGGTAGAGGCAGGGCGGTATCTGCAACTTTTGTTGATGAGATGACTGTTCCATGGTTGCCTTGCGCGTCTATGTCAACGGATTCAATTACGGGTTCTCCATTGAAATCTCTTTCTATCAGGAAGGTTATCTCCTTGCACTCTCCTTCAAGACCTATTACCATTACACGGCTCACGTGACGCATCTCGGTGAGAGCGCGGCTTATGTCAAGCATAGGGGAGAGCTTGAGCATAATGTGGCGTGATACACGTAGAAGGTCATCTTGGAGGGCCACTGCATCGGGTTGGCAGTCTGAGATTGATATCAGTTTCTGACCGGCGTTTCCACGGCGGGCGGGGTCAAGATAGATAAGGTCAAAGCTGTCAGGTTCCTGATGTGCTATGAAATCTTCAGCATTGCCGCATGTAACGGTAATTTCAGGATGTCCGAGAATTCTGAAGTTGGTCTGGGCGTTCTGACAGAGTTCTGCTGACATTTCATTGTAGCAGGTGCGGGATGCATTCCGGGAGATGAAGAA
>JAFZKA010000011.1 GCA_017551925.1 Bacteroidaceae bacterium
CCCATTACCTTTGCAACCAACTCTGGTTGCATACGAAACAAGTCAACCACCAGTCAACTTATAACAGGAATAAGAATAACCAGAGTCAACTTCTCTTAGGAATAAGACAATCCGAGTCAACCTTTTTTAGGAACACACAAAATGCAACGGTTTTGCAACGCCTGTTTCTTGCAGAGATATAAGGATAAGACCTACTTTTGCTGCAAACAAAACAGACATCGGATATGAAAAAGAAAATTGTTCTCTTATTGGTTGCAGCAGCAATCACTTCTGCATTCGCCCAGGATAAGCCCAAGGCCGGTGATATCATATACGGTATCGTATCAGATAATGAAGGTCCCATGATGGGAGTTTATGTTACCGAGAGAAATGAATATGACAGAATCATGGCACAAAGTACCACTGACGTAAACGGCAATTTCTCATTTAAACTGGTAAATCCCGACGACCGGATTCTGATCACCTATCCATATTATGAGACAGTGGATAAAAGAATTGACAGGAAATACATTGAAATCACCATGAAAGAAGCATGGCAGCCGTCCATGGTTCCGGCTTTTGATGCAGCAAGGAATTTCATTGTCCGCAGTTATCCGCCCAAGACAGGCGAATGGTCATCAATTCCCGTCAATATTATCCCCGACAACTTTATTTGCGGATACTCTTTCAAACCGTGGAACTACAATTCCGTATTACCCACATATCCCCCCTACGGAATATTCCTCATGAAGGACTCTGAAAGTTATATGCTTGTATTGAGATACTTTGACAACGACAAAGTCCGCGATCGCGACATTCCGTCTTCAGACACAATGCGCATAAACAACAAACTGGCCGACAGACTGACATCATCAATCCATAAAACTATCCGCGAGGCTGATTCACTCCAGTCAAACGCCATACAGATTTTACGTGACGGCGGCACCACAATTCACGCCCTGCTCCCTGACAGAGCAGCCGAGAGATGGGCCGAAGAGATTCCTGACAAACTATGGAACGAGCAGTTCCGTAAATTCAAACATGAATTTGAGCCGGATCCGCTTCTGGAGATGTTCTCCAAGCCCAAAAACAGGACATCAATGAAAAAGACTGAAATGGAACTGAAAGCACCGGATATAACCTCAGACCAGGATCAGGCCCAACAGGATTTGTACATCCCGTTCAGAGACCAGGTACATTACGGATCCATTGAGGAATTATGGAACAACATGCTGCTCAGTTTCTGACATAATCTCCCCTGTTTGCAAGAGTGTCCCACAGCAAGTCCGTTGAGCAATAGTCCTCTCACGGGCAACTGTGGGACACAGGTTTATATAGAGGTGATGCAACACGTTCACATGGGCTGTAAGTACTATGAGCGGGACCGATGCGGGACAGTTTGGCGGAGAGCAAAAAAATCAACTGAAATATTTTGCGGTGACGGGGTAAAGTAGTAATTTTGCGCCCGATTAGTGCCGCCGAGGTTTGAGAAGTGTCAGCATAGGGTGCCGGCCACCTCACGGAGAAACAGAATAAAAGCAAGATTTAATGTACGTTATTGCTGAAATTCAGGGACAGCAGTTCAAGATTGAACAGGGTATGAAGCTGTTCGTGCACCACATTCAGGACGTTGAAGCCGGTGCAAGCGTAGAGTTCGAGAAAATCCTTCTCGCTGACAAGGACGGTCAGGTTACCGTAGGTACCCCCACCATTGAAGGCGCAAAGGTAGTATGTGAGGTCAAGAGCGCACTCGTTAAGGGTGACAAGGTTCTTGTTTTCCACAAGAGAAGAAGAAAAGGATACCGTAAGCTGAACGGTCATCGCCAGCAGTTCACAGAGCTTCTGGTTAAAGAAGTAGTAGCATAACCCTAAAAAAACAGAACAGATATGGCACATAAAAAAGGTGTAGGTAGTTCTAAGAACGGCCGTGAGTCTGCCAGCAAGCGTCTTGGCGTTAAGATTTGGGGTGGACAGTATGCAAAAGCAGGTAACATCATAGTTCGTCAGCGCGGAACACAGCATCATCCGGGCGAGAACATCGGTATGGGTAAAGACCACACCCTGTTCGCACTGGTTGACGGAACAGTTCAGTTCAAGAAGGGCCGCAAGGACAGAAGTTATGTATCAGTAATCCCCGTTCAGGAGAAAGCTGAGGCCTGATAAACTAAACAACATAAAAGAGGCTCACTGATTCTGTGGGCCTTTTTTATTTAAAGATTAATTTCCCGATGCTCACACTCAAACAGATCACAGAACAGACCGAACAGGTTATTGCAGGTCTTAATAAGAAGCATTTCAAGAATGCAGAGGAGGCAATTGCCCAGGCTATAAAACTGAATGATGACAGAAAGAAAGCCCAGGCACAGTTGGACAACAATCTTGCCGAGGGTAAGACTCTTGCTGCCAAGATTGGGCAGGCCATGAAGGCCGGCAACAAAGAGGAGGCTGAGCAGGCCAAGGCCCGTGTTGCAGAACTCAAGGCCGCTGCCACAGAACTTGAGGCAAAAAAGGAGCAGGCTGAGAATGATCTGACTGCCCTGCTCTGCACAATTCCTAACGTTCCCTACCCTGAGGTTCCTGAGGGCACATGCGCTGAGGACAACTGGGTGGTTAAGTCAAACCTCAAAGAGTGTGTCATCGGACAGGATACAGTAGGTAACTGGACCTGCAATCCTCAGAACAGCGAGGCCAAGGTTCCGCACTGGGAACTGGCCAAGAAGTACAATCTGATTGATTTTGACCTGGGTGTCAAGATTACAGGTGCAGGATTCCCCGTATATATAGGAAAAGGTGCGCAGTTGCAGCGTGCACTCATCAATTTCTTCCTGGCTGAGGCCAACAAGGCAGGTTATACAGAGATCATGCCTCCTACCGTTGTCAACCAGGCATCAGGTTACGGCACAGGACAGCTTCCTGACAAGGAGGGCCAGATGTACCACTGTGAGGTTGATGACCTCTATCTGATTCCTACTGCTGAGGTTCCCGTAACCAACATCTACCGCGATGTCATTCTTGATGAGAAGCAACTCCCCATCAAGAACTGCGCATACACAGAGTGCTTCCGCCGCGAGGCCGGCTCATACGGCAAGGATGTTCGCGGTCTGAACCGTCTGCATGAGTTCTCAAAGATTGAAATAGTACGCATTGATACTCCCGAGCACTCAGCCGAGAGCCACAAGGAGATGCTTGCTCACGTAGAGGGCCTGCTCCAGAAACTGGAACTCCCCTACCGCATACTGCGTCTTTGCGGTGGCGACCAGAGTTTTACATCGGCCATCTGCTATGACTTTGAGGTGTATTCCGAGGCTCAGGGACGCTGGCTTGAGGTTTCATCGGTATCCAACTTTGACACATACCAGGCCAACCGTCTGAAATGCCGCTACCGCAAGGCCGGTGAAAAGAAGGCTGAACTCTGCCACACTCTGAATGGCTCAGCACTGGCTCTGCCCCGCATAGTGGCCGCCATCCTGGAGAACAACCAGACCGAGAACGGCATCAAGATTCCCAAGGCCCTGGTTCCCTACACAGGTTTTGAAATGATAGATTAACACAATGTGCAATTGGGGACAGTCCACTTCTGCACATGAAAAGTAAGTGATTGATTTTAAATTCAACACGTGCAAAAGGGGACAGTCCCCAATTGCACTCAGAGTGCGGCGCGGATACGCACCAGTTTGGTAAGCAACCCTTCCAGCAGGTCTAGCGGGAGCATATTGGCTCCGTCGCTTTTGGCCTCGGAGGGATTCATGTGAGTTTCCATAAAGAGGCCGTCAGCACCTACGGCTACTGCGGCTTTTGATATTGTCTCTATCAGTTCAGGCTGACCGCCGGTTACACCCGATGTCTGATTGGGACGCTGCAACGAATGCGTGCAGTCCACAACAACAGGGAATCCGAATTTCTGCATCTCAGGAACACCACGGAAATCAACCACCAGATCCTGATAGCCGAATGTGGTACCGCGCTCAGTAAGCATTATATCCTTGTTTCCTGCATCAACCACCTTCTGCGCTGCGAACTGCATGGCCTCAGGCGCAAGAAACTGTCCCTTCTTTATATTTACAGTCTTACCCGTACAGGCGGCAGCCACCAGCAGGTCTGTCTGGCGGCACAGGAATGCCGGAATCTGCAGGATATCAACATATTCTGCTGCCATAGCTGCATCCTCTTCCTTATGAATGTCTGTCACAACAGGAATACCGAACTCCTTGCGCACACGGGCCAATATCTTGAGTGCCTTTTCATCACCTATCCCGGTAAATGAATCAATACGTGAGCGGTTGGCTTTCTTGAACGAGCCCTTGAAAGCATATGGTATGCCCAGACGGGATGTAATTTCCGTACACTTTTCGGCAATGCGCATTGCCATATCCTCGCCCTCAATCACACAAGGGCCTGCCAGCAGAAAGAAATTATCCGATTTTTCAAACAGTGCCATATTATCCGGGAATTATAAAGTTGATTACTGCCGGCTCAAGAGAAACCTTGAGCGGGAATGTATGGTTCAAAGTACGGCCGTCAATACACGTCAGCGTGCCATCGGCCTGAAGAATCTCAATCTGTTTGGTCCTGTACGGGCGCACCTGTTCATGGTTAAGGAACTGGTTGTGCAGAATCATATACAGTCCGCGTATGGTCTGCCAGAATTTGGGCCTGTAAACTATTGACATATCCAGCCATCCGTTATAAGGAACAGCACTGGGGGTCATACCGTAACCGCGGGAGTTACCTATACACAGGGTCATAATCTTATCGTTTATCTCCTCGCTGTTAACCTTGATACGCATCTTGTACTGCTTGCGCTCCTTGAACAGGCTGAATATGGCAATCAGATAAGCAGGATTCTTTTTGCCGAACCGCTTGCAGATATCCGACAGACGGATTGCCTGAGCGCCAAGTCCCATATTGACTGACATAAGAAAGTAGCGGACATGCTCCAGACCATTCTCCTGATAAGAGCAGTAGCCCACATCAATTTTCTTGGTCTTGGCCTCAATTATGCTGTGGATAGCCTTCTTATAGTTGTCAACCTCAAGCCCCCAATAATTGGCAAAGTCATTTCCTATGCCATTCGGCACAATACCGAGAGTCAGGTTCTGACGTATCTCACGGGGTGAAAACATTATGGCGTTTATAGCGTCGTTCAGGGCCTCATCACCTCCCACAACAACTATGGTCTGGTGCCCGCTGTCAATAAGCATACGTGTAATACGCTCAATGGAGCCCTCACCCCCTGACTGCACAACATCATATTTTACTTTACGGAACTCCAGATATTCCCTTATCTGGTTCCATCTCTTCAGCGAATTACTGACGCCTGCTTTTGGAACATAGACTATTCCCCACCTTTCTTCATCGGTCATACTTTCACTCAACCAATTAGTTCAACAATACGGTCCACTTTCTTATCCATGGGCCATTCAAAAGGTATCCACTCAATCTTGATTCCCCTGCGTTCCATACCGCGGAACCAGGTCATCTGCCGCTTGGCAAACTGGTGTATCGCCACCTCCAACTCCTGCAGCAGATACTTATATTCAAGCTGCCCTGTAACATACAGGGTAACATATTTGTATTCAAGCCCGTAATAGATAAGGTCATCGGCCGATATGCCCCTGTCAAGCAACCCCTTGACCTCATCAATCATCCCCTCATTGAGTCGCTTCTCCAGGCGGCTGCTTATCAGTTCACGCCTCATGTCGCGGCTTATGTCAACACCTATGTTCAAACTCCTTAGCGCCGGAAAGCCACCTGCTTCAACAGGAGTGTTCCGATAGCACTCCTCTATCTCTATGGCACGTATGGCACGCTTGCAGGTATCGACATCGGTAGTGTTGTGCAGAACCTTATAGCCCTTGAGTATCTCTGTCAGTTCAGCAAGCGTCTTGCCCTCCAATGACTTACGCAACTCAGGATTCTCCGGAACAGGAATAAGCCTGTAACCGCGTAACACAGACTCCAGATACAGTCCGGTGCCGCCGCACATTACAGGTTGTGCGCCACGCTCCACAACCCCACGGTAAGCCTTAAGGAAATCGCCCTGAAACTCATATACATTATACTTGCTGCCAGGCTCCGCAATATCAATAAGATGATAAGGGATAGTCTTGTCACCCACCGTGTAATCGGCCAGATCCTTTCCCGTGCCGATATCCATACCGCGGTACACCTGACGGCTGTCAGCACTCAGTATCTCACCGCCTATGCGGTCAGCCAACGCCACAGCCAGACGCGTCTTTCCACACGCCGTGGGGCCAAGTATGGTTATAAGGTCATAGTTCTGCATAGGTAAGCGCGAAGATAAAAAAAAATCCCCGCATTACTGCGAGGATTTTCTTGTATAAAGTAATTATTGGAATTACTTAGTGATAACGCGAGCCATTTCGCAAACCTTGTTGCTGTAACCCCACTCGTTGTCATACCATGCGCAAACCTTAACGAAAGTAGGATCGAGCTGGATACCTGCCTTAACGTCAAAGATTGAAGTGTGAGAGTCATTGCGGAAGTCAGTTGAAACGACAGCCTCGTCAGTGTAACCAAGGATACCCTTGAGTTCGCCCTCTGAAGCAGCCTTCATAGCAGCGCAGATCTCCTCATATGTGCAGGGCTTCTCGAGCTCAGCAGTCAGGTCTACAAAAGATACGTCTGAAGTAGGAACGCGGAGTGACATACCGGTAAGACGGCCGTTCAGAACGGGAAGAACCTTACCTACAGCCTTGGCAGCACCTGTTGAAGAAGGAATGATGTTCTCCAGGATACCACGGCCACCGCGCCAATCCTTCTTTGAAGGACCGTCAACAGTCTTCTGAGTAGCAGTAGCA